>NZ_JAUBRA010000105.1:0-14608 GCF_036701555.1 Microcoleus sp. Pol10D4 | reverse complement strand
AGTGTAATTAACTCATAATTTTGCCGGAAATATCATTCTACTATGTATTTGTGTAATTAATTGTGTCTGACTACTTATCCAGTCACTCACCAAATTTCCTCCTCGCCGGAAAAAACCTAAAACCCTATCAGGGATTGAAACACACTTTTTAATGTCGTCGATTCTGTAGATGCCGGCCGGAAAAAACCTAAAACCCTATCAGGGATTGAAACTCCTTCATTCCCTTTTGAAAATGGCTTACTAATGCCGGAAAAAACCTAAAACCCTATCAGGGATTGAAACTTTATTTTCCGCACCCGGCTCTCTCTCTAGATTGCCGGAAAAAACCTAAAACCCTATCAGGGATTGAAACTATACTGTCAGCAGCGCCAACGGGTGCGGGTAAGCCGGAAAAAACCTAAAACCCTATCAGGGATTGAAACATCGTCCGCAGGTAAGCGAACTAAGTAACGCTTACGCCGGAAAAAACCTAAAACCCTATCAGGGATTGAAACAACAAAAAATTGGAAGCGATCGCAGTTAAAAACAAGCCGGAAAAAACCTAAAACCCTATCAGGGATTGAAACCACACGATGGGGCGGAAAATGCCTTAACTCAACAGAGCCGGAAAAAACCTAAAACCCTATCAGGGATTGAAACAAAAACTAGAATTTTCATTGGCAAATCCCGTAAAACGCCGGAAAAAACCTAAAACCCTATCAGGGATTGAAACTTCGCCTTTTCTTTCCCAGTTTCTGGCTAGAATCCAGGCCGGAAAAAACCTAAAACCCTATCAGGGATTGAAACTAGATAATTTGTCGAGAGTATCATAAAGCCTTTGGCCGGAAAAAACCTAAAACCCTATCAGGGATTGAAACTCAACACTTAGTAAAAAGTGGATCTACAAATGCGTTTGCCGGAAAAAACCTAAAACCCTATCAGGGATTGAAACATCAACGCATATATGGGAGGTATTAACCTCGCGCCGGAAAAAACCTAAAACCCTATCAGGGATTGAAACTTAATATCAAGCGACATTTCTGATAAATGAACAAGCCGGAAAAAACCTAAAACCCTATCAGGGATTGAAACTCCATACTTGCTACTGGACTCTAGCCAGTAACTGCCGGAAAAAACCTAAAACCCTATCAGGGATTGAAACAAGCTTTTTCCAGAAACGAGGGCGACGACCTTTAGCCGGAAAAAACCTAAAACCCTATCAGGGATTGAAACTCATAATGCTTCTTACCTGCTGCAATCAACGAAGCCCAGCCGGAAAAAACCTAAAACCCTATCAGGGATTGAAACACAAGTATAGCGATGTGCCTGCTACAAACCGGAGCCGGAAAAAACCTAAAACCCTATCAGGGATTGAAACAATCTCCGGCAATGGAGGGCTTACCTAAGTTTCCGCCGGAAAAAACCTAAAACCCTATCAGGGATTGAAACATGGAAGATGAAGAAGCATAAAACACGCGAAAAAGCCGGAAAAAACCTAAAACCCTATCAGGGATTGAAACCTAAGTAGCTCAAGCTTACATTTTCTTTGTTAAGGCCGGAAAAAACCTAAAACCCTATCAGGGATTGAAACGTTACAGAATTGGCGGCACCGCCCAAAGTCAAAGAGCCGGAAAAAACCTAAAACCCTATCAGGGATTGAAACTACTTACTGGCCGCGAGGTAGTGCCGGCCGCGGTGAAGCCGGAAAAAACCTAAAACCCTATCAGGGATTGAAACCTACTGGCTGGTGGATTTTCACTCTTTGTATCCCCCTATGCCGGAAAAAACCTAAAACCCTATCAGGGATTGAAACGGCTGTTCTCCCCCCCACTCAATCCGCCGGGCGATCGCAAGCCGGAAAAAACCTAAAACCCTATCAGGGATTGAAACGATTTCCCATAACCCTATCCGTTCACCTTTCTCGCCGGAAAAAACCTAAAACCCTATCAGGGATTGAAACTTGTCTTCATTCCAGACCGCGCGGTCTGTTGTTCTACTTCCCCAAGCCGGAAAAAACCTAAAACCCTATCAGGGATTGAAACTACCGGAGACAAGGACAAGTGGCCAGGAATCGGGAATATGCCAGAAAAAACCTAAAACCCTATCAAGGATTGAAACGCTTAGCTTGGGCAAAGCCCACAGACCACAATTCAGCCGGAAAAAACCTAAAACCCTATCAGGGATTGAAACTGGAGATTGCGGAAATGAGTTACCCATTCTTCACCTGGCCGGAAAAAACCTAAAACCCTATCAGGGATTGAAACGCGGTGAATCTAACGCAACTTGTTCCGGTGATGGAACGCCGGAAAAAACCTAAAACCCTATCAGGGATTGAAACCTAAGTCTATGTGGCAGATATACTTGGAAGAAAGCTGGAAAAAACCTAAAACCCTATCAGGGATTGAAACTGAGAATTTCGAGTCCGCCGACCACTTCCAGACCTGGCCGGAAAAAACCTAAAACCCTATCAGGGATTGAAACTGAACTCCAAGTAAATCTCTGGCAAGCATTGCCATCGCCGGAAAAAACCTAAAACCCTATCAGGGATTGAAACAAAAATATCTGCTCAGTCCGTGAAGCCGTAGAGCCGGAAAAAACCTATTTCCCCATCTAGGGCTTGAAACGCCCAAACTACAAAATTATTGGCTCAAAAATAGACCTCTCCTCTCTCTTTCTATCTCCTCCCATAACCTCAAGCAATCGATCGACTACGCGCCTCCAAGTAAAATTTTCAGCCACAAAAGCCGGGCCCGCAACCCTCGCTTTCGCAGCCAATCCAGGCTGTTCGATCGCCCCTTGCATCAAATCACTCAAATGTTCCCACTCAGGAGCTAAGATAAATAACGTTTCCCCGTCACTTACCACACTCATAAATTTACTTTCAATCCGCAGTGCAAAGTCCGATCGCGTAAAATCATCCGTAGGGCCGCCGGCAGTGCAAATAACCGGCAAACCGCAAGCTGCAGCTTCCAATACCGGCAGATTAAAACCTTCTGCCAAATAGGGAGAAACATAAACATCTGCTGCTTGGTAAAACTCTGCTATTTGAGCAAAAGATAGCTGGCTACCAGTATAAATTAATCTCGGTAAAACCCTCGCTCTTTCCGCATCGTTGAGCACAACTCGGCAGGCTTCAGCAATCTCGTCTCTCGACGGATAAAGCAGTTCAGAACCTTTTAAAACTAATCTCGCATCTGGATATTTGTCAACTACCGCAGCGAAGGCTTTTAATAAAGGGCGAATACCTTTGCGATCCGTTTGTCCTCCGATGTTTAAAAATATAAAATAGTTTGACCAGCCCAAGCTTTGGCGCAGTGATTGACGCCGATCGCCCGCAGCAGGATAATAAATATTAGGATCGACTCCCAAAGGTACAACGGCAATGCGATCGGCCTCAACACCGCTGCGAATTAAGCCGGCTTTTGACCAAGCTGAAGGTGTAATAATTTTCGTTTCTGAGTTAACCGGAGTTTGGGCGATCGACTTCACACCCATCGCCTGTAATACTGAACTGGTAATAATCCCCCATTCTGTGGCTGCAAATACCCAAGTTTGAGCGCTGCTGGATGCCGAGAAGTCCCACGGGCAGTACATTCGCAGAGTAACATCGGCTGACTGATTTACCGCAGGACTCTTAATGCTGCGAAGTAATGTTTCATTTGGGCGATCGAACAAACTAATTTTCGTCTCCCAAGCGGCGTCAATGTAGGGCATATCCCGGTGGAAAAGCTCCATTTGACTTCGCGGGCGATTCCCTACAGGATAGCTGCGCCGCGCGTGCATTTCCAGCAGTTGAAATTGATTGACTACGCAATAGGAATGATAAATAAAACGCCAGCCTTCAACAATAATCTGCAATTCAAAACTCCCGCTTTTAGAATGAAAAATTAACCTAATAATTAAAAATTGGTAATTAGCAACTAGCAGAAATTACCAATTACCAATTACCAATTACCAGAAAGAATAGGTTTACAGCCCCAAGCCCGATCGAGAGAAATTAAAAGAAGACTGTTCATTACTCCAATCCTCGGACTTGCAGGTAGATGTCGGTATCCCAGGTCAACAGTCAACAGTCAACTGTCAACTGTCAACTGTCAACAGTCAACAGAACAACTCCTTACTTAATCACTTGCCAATCCATAATCCGCCACTGTCCGTCTTGGCGGATCAAGTCATAGCGCACCCGCAGGTTTTCATTGCGGGAAGAAACGAGCTGATCGCGATCGAACACTTCAGCTTTTTCCCCGACTTGGGCTTCTACTTGGGCGCGATCGGGATTAGTCGGATTCGGCTTAACTCCATTAACTTGCAGCTTGTGTACATAACGCTGGTGCGCGTTGTTTCGCTGTTGAGCTTCTGCCATCAATTGCCAGCGAGACAAAGCCGGTTCTGTCAGAACTTGCTTTAATTCTTCGACAGCGTGATTGGGGCCCAAAGCCGCTGCTTTCGCCGACAGCCAGCTTTGAACTATTTGTTCCGCTGATTCCTCAGTGATTTCTCCCGACACTGCGCCTGTGGCGCTCGGCTCTGGGGCCGCGGCCAAGGCAGGGATTTCTAAGGGCGGTTCTTCCAGGCGGACGAGGGCTTGCTCTCCTTGGAGGGATGGGCCCGATAGGGCTTGCATCGCGCTAGCCAACAGACTGAGTATTAACCACAGGAATAACAGGCTCAGGACACCTGCGACTAGAAACAAAGCCAACCTGTTTGGAGGCATGGACTTGACTTGGGCGGTAATTTCTGCTGCCTTGGTGCGCGCCCGATCGGCAAAATCGCCCTTTAGCCCATTGCCACTTGCTCCGCTGCGCCCTGAATGTTGGCGTCTGCGTTGTTTGGAAGTCGAGTCTGCAGGGTGTGGCACTGTAGCTATCGGGAGAGAGACCGGGGCAACAGCGCTTGGCGCGGCCACTGCTGCCTGGGATTTCGCGCCCGAAGCTGCGGTGGAAGCGTCGCCCGGTACGGGGGTCAAGGTGACGGTACTGGCTCCCTGCTTGGCTGTGGGTGGCTGTGCGGGTATGGCAGCGGGCGATCGGCCTGCTGCCGGTTGCAGTCGCCCTGGGAGCTTGCCGGCGCGGGGCTGCACGACGACCCATTCGTTGGCGGTTTCTGCGTCCTGTGGCAAAGCTTCTAGGTAAGCTTGTACTTTCGGGTCGGCAAAGTAGTCTTTCAAGGACACTGACTCGTTGGCCAAGTCGCGGAAGTGGGGAAACACTTCTTCTTGTAGCCAATGTTCGGCGTACAAGCACAGTCCGGGCAACAAGTCGGGTGAATCTTGGGAATGTTCGCGAATGAAGGCCAGGGGTTCTTTTTCCGAACTGAGTTCGAGGGCTCTGCTGGCTTCTTCTGTCTGGCCCAGCAGCAGCGAACAAACGGCTTTTTCCAGGTGAACGTCTTGGCGGCGACCGAGCTGCATCAGCATCAGCTTTGCCCGACGGATCATCGATGGCTGTCTGGCGGCAAATCCTTGGGCTAACAGGGTGTAGACCGAGAGGTAAGTGGCGACTGCGGAGGGGCGGCCGGCTTCGGCTTCAAATAGCGCCTGCTGCTCGCTGCTGGTTAGGTGTTTACGCATTTGCTGCACGAACCGGAGGAAGTCTTCTATTCCTAAACCCGATCGATCGTCTCCCGAACCGTCGATACCGCCTCGTTCTTGAAGCATTTCTCGCAGGATTTCCAGCCCCCGGCGACGCTCGGCGACTTTTTCTTCGGGGAGTGATAATAGCTCTAAAATGTTGTACGGACGGAGTTTGTATATGTCGGCTTGCATTTCACCCCTCACGCTTGCAAATAGGCTTTCGCGCAGCAGCAATTCTTGACCTGCTTCTAATGATTTTGCGGCATTTTCGTACTGACCTTGCTGCCACTGTTCGCGGCCGAGTTCTAGACAGGCAAGGCTGACGGTTAAAACTATATCTGGCCTCACGAGCTGAGGGTCGCCGAAACGACCTTCTGCGATCGCGATGCTGCCATTGTTAAGATACGGGCGACCCAGCTTCTGTACGAGTTCGTATTCCCCCAGTTCTTGCAGTATGAGCAGGGCTCCTACGAATTGGTTGTCATCGATTTCAATACTTGGAGTGTGGGGGTCGGGAGCAGCCTCTAAAGCCTTGGACTCTGCCGGAGCGGTTTCTCCTGCGTCTTGCAGGACGGTGGCCGTGCCTGCTAAGGTTTTTGACCTCTGGTGCTTGGCTTCCTGTGCGGCTTCCGACTCTCGATCGTAAGTTTTGGCTAAAAAACTGGCATCGTAAGCTTTGCGCCCCTCTGAGTCTGACAGAACGGCGCAGGCTTCATCGAGCAGTTGTTTGCGGGCGACGATCGCAACTTCGGAATACTCCCTGCGCGGAAGCTGTAAAGTTCGATCGCGGTGAGCCTGCTGCAACTGTTCGGCAGTAGCTTGAATCGGTAGACCCAAAATCCGGTAGTAATCTAGTGGAATTAACATAAGTTAAAGAACTGTCCACTTCCCCAAAGCGCTAGCAACTGAATTAGCCTATCTTAAGTGACATACTCCCGCAAACCAAATCAAAAATTCTGGTGTTGGCTTCCAACCGCCCCATTCACGGTATGTTGGACTTGCCGTAGAGATACTCTGATTTTTTTCCCTCTAGGGCGTTTTACAGTGAGGAAAATGCAAAGGCTCACAAGAAATACTCGGTAAGTGGGAAACGAGCGAGACTTTAGTCCTGAGAGGAAAACGACCCGGCGATTTCAATCGCCTTGAATGCCCCTCGCGGGGCGGAGGGGTGTGGTTGCCCCAAGGCGTGAGGGTATGGTTGCCCTCAATCTCCCATTTCTGGGGTAAAGTTAGCTTGTCGGTCAATGTTTAGTGAGCTTGTTAGGCTGAAAGCACTGTTCCAGTGACTTTAGAACTGTTTAACCTTCAGCGACAGAGCAAGGAACTAGCTACGCATTCCAGGGTGTCGTGACTCAAAAAACGTAGCCAGTTAAGGCGATAGCTGGTCAGTACAGCTTGGGAGAGATTTCTCTCACAAGCTCAGTGGCTTTAGCCCTGAGTTACTGATTGCCCGTCAGCTAAATGAGTCGTTTGACTCTTGAGCATTTTCGGGTTTGAGAGTAATGGAATTATATCATTGGTGTGCATGGGGTTTAGATGGGAGTTGGTTCTCCGAGTCCCGGCAATCCGCCCCGAGGGCCAAACTCATTTTAACAATTGGTGAAGTGCTGCACAGAAAAGGTGCGATCGTTTTCTGCTGCGGTTGTGTCCCATCTCGGTTTAAATTTAGATGTCAAGGAAGCCGATCGTCGGGTATTAATTATTTATGGTTCAGGAACGGACTTTACCAGTTTTTGACGCGCAAAGCGTAACCATTTCTCGGGATGAGGGCTTGATGCTCTACGAGGATATGGTCTTGGGGCGCTACTTTGAGGACAAGTGTGCTGAGATGTACTACCGGGGCAAAATGTTTGGTTTTGTCCACTTGTACAACGGTCAGGAAGCTGTCTCTACTGGCGTGATTCGATCGATGCGCCGGGATGACACCGATTACGTCAGCAGCACCTACCGCGATCACGTTCACGCTTTGAGCGCGGGCGTGCCGGCGCGGGAGGTAATGGCGGAGTTGTTCGGGAAGGAAACTGGTTGCTCGAAGGGCCGCGGCGGTTCGATGCATATGTTTTCGGCCGAACACCGACTGTTGGGAGGTTATGCTTTTGTGGCTGAGGGGATTCCTGTAGCTACGGGGGCTGCCTTTCAATCGAAGTACCGCCGCGAAGCTTTGGGGGATGAGAGTTCCGATGGCGTGACTGCTTGTTTTTTTGGCGATGGTGCTGCAAATAACGGGCAGTTTTTTGAATGTTTGAATATGGCGGCTTTGTGGAAGTTGCCGATTATTTATGTTGTGGAAAACAACAAATGGGCGATCGGGATGGCCCACGAGCGAGCTACTTCTGACCCGCTGATTTACAAGAAGGCTCATGCTTTTGGCATGGCTGGTTTTGAGGTTGACGGGATGGATGTTTTGGCAGTGCGGGAAGTGGCGAAGGAAGCTGTGGCGCGGGCGCGGGCCGGCGAGGGACCGACTTTGATCGAGGCTTTGACTTATCGCTTTCGCGGCCATTCTTTGGCCGATCCTGATGAGTTGCGTTCTAAGGAAGAGAAGGAATATTGGTTCCCCCGCGATCCGATTAAGAAGTTGGCTGCTGATTTGATCGATCGAACTTTGGCAACTGCTGAAGAATTGAAAGAGATCGATAATAAAATTCAAGCAGTAATTGACGATGCAGTGGATTTTGCTGAGAAAAGCGCCGAGCCAGATCCTAGCGAATTGTATCGGTTTATCTATGCAGAAGATGAGTAAGCTGTTGTGCATTTAACTTGTATGTTTAGGGCGGTCAGGATGCCCAATCCACAAGAGTGATATATCCCTGTAGGGACGGGGCGAAAGCCTTTGTCCCTACTGCACTTCCTCAACCTGGAATACGCTGTAAGACTTACATACAAGCTCTAATTGTAGCGTTGGCACTGCGAACCTTAATACCATAAATTGTGGCTAGAATCAAAGGTAGACTTTCTAGATGAAAAGAGGCGATATCATAAATCTCGATCGCAATCTAATTCAAGCCAGCAAAAATAAGGGTGCAGTTCGAGTCAAAGTCAAGCTAACGAATGCCATTGATGAAGAGTTAGTCAAGAGAGGATTGCTCAATCCAAATCTGTTGCGCGTGTACGAAGCAGAAGCACTGATAGATACTGGTGCAGTACGCACAGCTATTCCTGTAGAAGTCTGCGAACACCTCGGCTTAAGAATTCGGAGTCAAGAAATAGTAAAATATATCGAATCAAGCTGAAGATCGAGAGGATCGGAAAATTCTCTGAGCTTGTCAGAACCAAGCTTATTTTTAAATAGTTGTGCTTGAACCCTTACCATGTCCCTCTCCCAAGTCTGAACTTATTTCTTTTATCTGCTATTCCTTGATTGAGAGAAAGATAAACGCCAGAGAACTCAGCGCGAAATAAATAAACACAGTAAAAGCCCGACTGGACACTCTCAGTTACAAGCTTGTTAAATATTGCTATCCAAGGAACTTTAGCCCAAGAACCATTCCCTGCGGAAGCTTTTACGCTATAGATTTCTGGTAATTCCAATGAAGCACTTATTGATTTCGGCACTACATTACTACATTTCTGACATAAGTAGCAAATGAATGTCCTTTGATGTTGTCGTTACTGACCAATGGATATTTCCAAAGGATTTTTTCAAGGGAGTCTCTAAGCGCCATAACCAATAATTAATGTTGCATCTTCAATTTAATTTATATAGTGCCTCACCAGCAGCTTTCAAATATTAACCCTGCGGATAACCCAGAGGTATAACCATTAATTATACCGCAGTTGCGGTATAACATTTTATACCAAGTGTCAACTACCGCAAACTACCGCAAGATTAGCCGATCGCCCATCCTGTATATCGCCGCAAATGCAGCGCCACCCCCAACCCGCAAATCTCCCTTGCAGAAAGTAGCACAAACGTGATACGGTATAAGCTTGTGTCCAAATAACACCAGTTCATGCCAAAACTCAAAACTCGCAAAGCAGCCGCAAAGCGCTTTAGAGCGACCGGCAGCGGTAAAATTGTGCGCCGTAAAGCTTACAAAAGCCACTTGCTACAGCACAAAAGTTCAGCTCGCAAAAGCCGTCTATCTAAGCTGGTCGTCATCGACGAGACCAACGATGCTAACGTGCGGTTAATGCTTCCATACTTGTAAAGTTTAACGGAAATTAAAGATGACACGGGTAAAACGCGGTAATGTCGCCAGAGCGCGCCGCAAAAAAATTCTCAAATTAGCCAAGGGTTTCCGAGGCGCACAGTCGAAACAGTTCCGCACAGCTAACCAACGGGTGATGCAGGCCCTGCGTAACGGTTATCGCGATCGCAAAAAACGCAAACGCGATTTCCGCCGCCTGTGGATTGCTCGGATCAATGCCGCATCGCGCCAGCACGGCACGAGCTACAGCAGACTGATCGGCAACATGAAAAAAGCCAACATCGAAATCAACCGCAAAATGCTGGCACAAATGGCGATCATTGACCCGGCAACATTCGGTAAAGTCGTGGAAATGGCTAATCGAGCCGGAGCCTGAAAGTTCCCTTGATTCTCAGAAAGCACAAAGCAGAAGTAAGAAAGATTTAACGGTCTGCCAGAGAAGGAAAACTCCTGATAAATTTAGGATGTTGAGACAAACTTTCCTTCTTTGTTCTTACTTCTGGACTCTGGCTTTTTCAGAAATCGCGATCGGGCCAGTCGATCGCTATTTCCTTGTTTTTTATACAGTTGCAGAGGCAAATCTCAGAGATTGCTAGCGCCTTAAAATAAATAAAACCTTCCACAGACCTACCTAAATTTAAGAAAAACATGGATAGTAATTTACTGATTGTTTACCTGACAGTCCTGCTCGCTATACTCGGCAGCAGTTCCTGGTTTGTGGTGCGCCAGATTCTCAAAACTCGAAAGCTGGAAATGTCTCTGGAACGCTTAGAAAATAAGCTGACAGTAGAAAAAGGAACAGCACAGGAATACTACGAATTAGGAAGTATCTATCTAGATAAGAAGCTTTACTCCCAGGCGATCGTACTGTTTCAAAAAGCCCTGAAAGCCAAAGACTTAGAAGGCGAAGAAAATCAAGCTGTTATTTACAACGCCCTCGGTTTTGCACACTTCGGCCAAGAACAGTACGACATCGCGATCCGCCAGTACAAAGAAGCCCTGAAGTTGCAGCCAGAATACGTTACCTGTCTCAACAACCTGGGTCACGCCTACGAGCGCAAGAAATTAACCGCTCAAGCCTTGGAAATGTACGAACAAGCTCTCGCCTGCGAGCCAGACAATACCACTGCCAAACAGCGAGTAGAGTCCCTTCGGAAGCGTTTGGTAATCTATAATTGAGCGCCCTTGTGAGGAGCAATAGAGATCCCGCAAACCTGGTTTCATTCAGAAACCGGGTTTTTTCTTAACATAGTCCAAGATACTAAACTATCCAACACATTAATGCGTTAGTTTTTAAGAACAGGAATTCCGAGTGAAGCTCGATCACACACCGTCCCAACACTTTAAATTACTGTCAAGATAAAAGCAGTACCTGCAACGCCGGTCAGTCCTAAACAATAGAAGGAGGAGAACGTAGTGACATCAATTCTCGTTGTCGAAGATTCGTGGTTGACTCGCAGGGTAATCTGCAAAATCCTGCGAGCAGAAGGATACGAGACTTGGGAAGCATCCAGCGGCCCAGAAGCTCTAGAACTGCTGGGCACTAAAACCCCAAACTGTATGCTCTTAGACCTGCTGATGCCAGAAATGGAAGGTCGGGAAGTCCTGCAAGCCATGCGCGATCGAGGATATAAAATTCCAGTGATCGTCATTACCGCAGACATCCAAGCAAGCACCCGCTCCGAGTGCATGGAACTCGGAGCCCTGGCAGTCATTCACAAAATGCCCAACTCAGACGAACTAATCGGATGGATCAAAAAAGCTCTCAGTGTCAGCGAGGAGAGCACCCAATGAAATTAAGCACTCGACAGCTCGATGCTTTGCAGGAACTCGTCAACATCGGGATCGGTCAAGCCGCAGGGGTTTTGAACGACATGATTGACTCCCCGATTCGCTTGCAAATCCCCTACCTTCAAATCCTGACTCCCATTGACGTGGAAGAGGAGTTAGAGCAACACCTCAACGGCGAGCAAATCGCCGCTGTCCAGCTCAAATTCACAGGCTCCTTTGGAGGCATTGCCCAGCTAGTTTTTCCCACAAACAGCGCTGCCCTGCTGGTGACAATGCTTACAGGGGAAGAAGTTGGAACTCAGGATCTCGATTCAGTCAAAATTGGTACGCTGAGTGAAGTGGGAAATATTGTAATTAATGGGGTCATGGGTGCAATCAGCAACGTACTTCAGCAGCGCCTGAACTATTCAATTCCCACTTATAGCGAAGGGACGATTGCTAGTTTGCTGATATCTGGCGGTTTAGCTACTGATACAGTTGTTTTATTAGCCCAGACCAGTTTCATGATTGAAAGGCTTCACATTGAAGGAGATATCATTCTTATTTTCAATGTTAATTCCTTTGACACCTTGTTGACTGCTATCAATCAACTTGCCGGGGGTCTATGATTGAGGAGAGCAAAAGTATTAAGGAAAAGTTTGGGGTTCTCGACAGCGTACCAGTCGGCGCCTGCTTGCTGCAAGATGATTTTGTGGTGCTGTTTTGGAACGCTTGTCTGGAAGAGTGGACTAAAATTCCCCGCAGCCAAATATTGGGAACAAAGATCACAACCCATTTTCCTCACCTGAGTCAGTTAAAGTACGCCACTCGCTTCAAGCAAATCTTTGCAGGAGGCCCGCCAACAATTTTTTCTTCTCAAATTCACAAACACCTGATTCCGGCAACTTGGCAAGACGGCCAGCAGCGAATTCAGCAAACTACTGTGACTGCTGTGCCGGCCCTAGAGGCTGGCATAGAAGAACAGGAGATTAGAGACTGGGTTCTCCATACTCTTGAGTTGGAATCAGAGGGTAGTGTCGGAGTCGGCTCATCAAGAAGTGCTTTTTTGTCTAGGGAATCTGCACCCTCAGCTTCGTCATCAATATGGCCGGGGGTCAATGCCCCATCGTTCTACGCGCTGCTGGTGATTCAAGACGTGACCGACCTCACCCATCGCATCCAAGCTTACCGCACAATGCGGGATCAAGCTGTGGAAGAAGTGCAAGTGCGTCAGCGGGTGGAGGAAGAATTGCGATCGAGCCAGCATTTCATCCAGCAAATTGCTGACGCGGCGCCTTATTTGCTCTACATCTACGATTTGACCGAACAGCGCAACGTCTACGTCAACGGTCAAGCTTCTAAATTGCTGGGCTACACTCCCCAAGAAATTTTACAGATGCAAACTGCTTTGTACTCGAGTTTGGTGTACCCAGAAGATTTGCCGAGGCTCAAAGCCCACCAGAAAAAATTTCCCTCGACTCAAGACGGGCATATTTTGGAGTTGGAGTATCGGCTCAAACATCGATCAGGCGAATGGCGCTGGTTTCGCTGCCGCGACCAAGTTTTCGCCCGCACAGCCGACGGCTGCCCCAAACAAATTTTCGGCACCGCTCAAGATATCACCGAGTACAAACGGGCACAAGAGGCGCTGCGGCAGCAGAACGAACGAGAACTGCTGATGGCGACGATTACTCAGCATATCCGCCAGTCTCTGGATTTGGGTGAAGTGCTCAGCACGACAGTGACAGAAGTGCGTCAGTTCCTTCAGGCCGATCGAGTGATGATCGTCCGCTTCAACCCCTGTACCGGCAGTGTCTGCGCCGCCCCGGCGAGGGGGGCGGTAACAGTGGAATCTGTAGCTGCCAACTGCAAGCCGATGTTGGGGGAAACCCTGGAAAAATTCTGTTTTGACGAGTTCTATCTCGAAGCCTACCAACATCGGGCGATCCGACCGATCGCCGATGTCTTGGCCGCCGATTTGCCGCAATATCAAATTGATTTGCTCGCACAATTCGCGGTGAGAGCTTATTTGGTTGTGCCTTTAGTGCAAGGAGACGAGTTGTGGGGGCTGCTGATGGCCCACCAGTGCAGTCCCCGGCAGTGGATGCAGTTGGAAGTAGAGTTGCTGTCTTCTCTGGCCACCCAGTTGGCGATCGCCATCAAGCAAGCAGAACTATACCAGCAGTTGCAAGCAGCCAACCTCAAGTTAGAGCGCTTGGCTACTTCGGACGCACTCACGCAGCTAGCAAACCGCCGACGGTTCGATCAGTATTTAGAAATGGAGTGGCGTAGACAAGCGCGGGAACAAATGCCCATGTCCCTGATTCTCTGCGATATTGATTCTTTTAAAAGTTACAACGATACTTACGGGCATCAAGGCGGGGACGAATGTTTGCGACAAGTCGCCGCGGCGATCGCCGATGCAGTCAATCGCCCCGCCGATTTAGTAGCTCGCTACGGAGGCGAAGAATTTGCCGTTATTCTGCCAAATACCTCGATTCAAGGCGCAGTGATCGTAGCCGAACAAATACAGCTTACAATCGCAGCTTTGCAGCTTCCCCACGCTGGTTCTCAGGTGAGCGAGTACGTCACTCTCAGCCTGGGCGTAGCGAGTATTGTTCCTGGATCTGAATCGGGAGCCGAAATTCTGATTGCCGCAGCCGACCAAGCCCTGTATCAAGCTAAACGACTTGGGCGCGATCGTATCCAACTTTACCAGCCTGATCCTGCTGCTGGCAAGCCGAATGGGACAGGCACTTCGATACTTCCTGTAGATTTTTCTCTACCCAACACTAATTTACCCTCTCCCACCAACGCTTGACGAATTGCCATATTTGTGAATTCAGAGTAGTAATATCAGTCCGCAAAAAAAATGCCACTGTAAGCCCGTGATCCAAACCCTGATATCCCTCTTCTGTCATTGGGACCATCCCGGTTTTGCAAAAGCCTCAAATGGCCAAGAGGTCGTTGAGGTAAGCACAACGAAGTTTTAGCATTTGATTGACATTTTTTTTCAACCATTGAAAAGAAAGAAATTTTCAACCTTCTATCTAGGGCTCGCTGAATCAGTGAGAAAAGTAAACAGTGTAGGGATTTTCCGACCAAAAAAGTAGTAAGGGTGCAAGAAAAACAGGTA
>NZ_JAUBRA010000104.1:0-15465 GCF_036701555.1 Microcoleus sp. Pol10D4 | reverse complement strand
TTTTAATGCTTGTTGCAGAGTTTTCTTTGTCTCGGAACTGAGAAAGTTTTTAGCAGGCATTCACTTTTTCTGAATATCATTATGTTATATTATACCAATATGCGTTTTAAATGCACAACAGCTTACCTTTGCTGGGTACGCAGCAAAAAGCAGCGTTTGCAATCGCAGGGGTTTTCGATTGCAAACGCTGCGTTTGCTGCGATGACTTTAAGGTGAATTTTGCTCCTCGGTACTGGGGGGTTTTTGGCCAATTCCCAATTGCTTCTTAGAGGATTTTAAGTCTTTCCAAAGCATCTTAATATCTTTATAGGCTTTCTCAGCGCTAATTTTACCCCCAGTTTCTAGCGAGCAAATATAAGTTATTTTTTGAGCAAACTCCTGCAAATTGGCATTAAACGCCAAGTTTTCTGGCGTGAAATCACCGTAGTAGCGATTGCGAGGATGTAAAAAATCTTCCCGCTCTTTCATTGCCCCCTCCTAATTTAACTTTTGGTTTTCAACTTTTGGTTCGGTCTCTGCTGTTAATAGCACTATTTCTACTCAGTATCGCGGCGCTAACTTGCTTCTATTGTATTGCGTAAGTAGCAATTGTGCTTTTTCGCTCTGTATTTAGTCTATTAATGCAGTCTTAACCTTAAGTTAGCTTTATCTTAACTTTTGTTTAACCTAAAAGCAAAAAAATTGGGAAATGCGGTGTTCGCATCTCCCTTGAGATATATTTGGCAGTTTGTTGATTAACCTTTTCTGAAACCGAATATTTATTTGTGGCACTCGCAGCCGGTGTGGCCGCAGCCTTGACCGTTAGGGTGCCCGTCAGCGCAAGCACTGGAACAGTATGTTTTGCCCTCTTTTTCAATGGCTTCGCTGGGGCTGACAACGCACGAACATGAAGGACAGGCACATTTTGTTTGGGTGGCGGTAGTCATTTTACATTCTCCTGGTGGGGTTGTTTGTCTGTAATTATATATGAACACATATTCAGATATACGTCAAGGGAATGTAAAAGTTTTGTTACAAAAGCTTTGCCGATCGCAGTAAAATGAAAATGAGAATTAAAACTAGCCGGCAAAAGATGTCACCCAACTCTGCTGTTAATGGAGCGATAAGTCAGCCTCACCAACAAAACGATACACCAACGTGCGATCCATCGCACTTAGTTGACTGTTTGCGGGCCGGGGACATCCAAACACAAGTTCTCAACACCGCAAAAGCTCAGCGGATGGCTGAGTTTTTCAGTCTTTTGGGGGATGCGAATCGCCTGCGGTTGCTGTCGGTTTTGGCAAAACAAGAACTGTGCGTGTGTGACTTGGCTGCGGCGTTGAGTATGAGTGAGTCAGCAGTATCGCACCAGTTGCGGGCATTGCGGGCGATGCGGTTGGTAAGTTACCGCAAGGTTGGGAGACAAGTTTTTTATAGTTTACTCGATCGCCACGTTTTGGAACTTTACCAAGCAGTCGCCGAACACTTAGACGAAGCAGATTAAGCTTTTGGGCATTGGGCATTGGGCATTGGTAATCAATTTAAAATTTTGTAGGGGCGGCTTTTACGAATAATCTCAGCCTAAGACCAATAATCTCGTAAACCCGCCCTCACCAAACTCGATATCAATCTTTAACGGTGTGGCCCGTAGCAACAACCGCCTGTTTAATTGACTCTTCAGAAGCTTGAGCTTCTACTGTAACAGTCTTAGCTGCGACATCCACATTCACAGTAGCATCGGATTCAACAGTTTTGATGGCTTTGGTAATTGTATCACCGCAGCCGGAACAGACGATCGAGGGAACGTTAAGTAGTATTGCCATAATTAAGCAAAATTTCGTAGATGACAGTATTATTTTTTATTTTAATCTAAATTCGTGAAACACGCGCTTTCGCCGATTCTGGCAGGGGTTTAAACCCCTGCCTCAAAGCTCAATTCGCTTAAAACTGATATCTTGCACCATTGTCAATTAACCTTTTATGAACAGGCTTTCGGGCCTGTTCCACAAGAAAATTTATCTTTTGTGGAACAGGCCCGAAAGCCTGTTGCTGACAATGGTGCAAGATATCAGTTAAAACCGACTGTAGAGTTTGACGTTAAAAGTTATACATTATCCCCTACGAATATCACTTCAAACTTAATAGTTACAGGTTTTCTAGGCAAATATTACACTTGCCTCGGACAACCATTTTGTAAGGTGTGACCCTTACCGGACGTACTACCACGCCCTGTATTCCCTCGACAAAAGCGTTGGGAAATGCTTTTCTAACAATGTTCGCACTGCCATTCACATCTGCATTGATAAGTCTGCCATCACCAGCACGAAACAAACCTCGCTTAATTCGCTTACCTTTGTACTCTGAATGCTTTACACAAGGTTCATTATCCAAAAAAGAACACTTTGAAGTGTAACTTTCTTCAATAACTTTCACAGCTATTCCTGCTAACTGCGCTTTGTAAATTAGCATTTCAATAAACCTTGCATGAGGTATTGCTACGAAGTTCTGATTAGTCCGCTTGCCTAGATTTATGCCCTGTTTCCACCCATCGTTTTTACCAATCACCAGTGTCCCGATTCGGTTAGCTGCCAGATGATTGATGATGAATCGACTAGCGTTGTGCAGGTAATTATCTATTTTTACATGACGCTTGTGTGTGAATTTGTCAATTTTGTTTGATGTCTTTCTCTCTACCTTCAAATATGACTGCAATACAGCTTTCTTTTTGTGATAGTAAGCATTGATTGATTTGAGCGGTTTGCCATTTATTATCAGGGTGACAAACCCCTTTTGATTGGATGTAATTGTGGCTAAGTTATTGAGACCAATATCAATCCCTGCTATCCCTTCAACACCTATCGATGATGATTGAGTTAGATCCTGGGACTCATAAACTACCTCCAGCGAGTAATGGTAAGTTTTTGGGACGATTCTGACTTGATTTACGACCCGAACTTTAGTAGTCAGAAATATATCAGTCAAAGAGAGTTTTATGATTCCTTTTTTGAGCCATTCTTTACTGATGGCTTGAGCGGTAAGCTGTTCAGCATTTAAATTTTTTGCCTGAAAGCCAGGGTGCAAGGAGTCTAGGGTTCAAAAATCCCAATTTAAATGCGTATCAGCTTATAAGTCAGGACATTTCTGCCTAATGTTTTGTGTTTGTATCTGGGTATTTTTGGTCGGGCTTTGAATTTCTCTGGATGGATGGTATATTCCTTGGTAGCAGCAAAAAATGATTTCCAACTTTCATGTAATCTCAATAATACTTGCTGAGATACTTTGGCTGGTAATGCTCGATAGTCTATTGTTCCCTGACATAGTTTCTGTATTTTGTAATAATCGAGGTATTCTCCTTTGAGGATAAATTTTTGTCGGATTAGGTAGTTAGCGTAGTTGAAAAGATTCTTAGAAAGAAAGCACAAATTATCTAGCTGCTTGTATAGCCAGTGGGTTCGATCGATCGTGTGCTTTTCAACTAGCTGCATTGTTTGGCCGTTATTTTGACTGTACTATACTAGAAATGGCTAGAAATGGCTAGAAAGTTAATGAAGTTTTACAATACCTGGGTCGGCAAATTAATCTCGGGTATGGACCGGTGGGCGGCGGCAGCGAAAGCCCGCAAACTCGCAACTAAATCTACCATATCTGGTAAAGAAAGAGCTTGCCGCGCGTCAGAAACGGATTTTTCCGGTTGCGGGTGACATTCAATAATTAATCCGTCTGCACCGCAAGCAACCGCTGCTTTGGCTAGTGGTGCGACTAATTCTCGCTTGCCGACGGCGTGAGAAGGGTCTACTATTACTGGCAAATGAGTTAACTGTTTCAGCGCTACGACTGCACCTAAATCTAATACGTTTCGGGTGTAATTGTCGAAGCTGCGGATGCCTCTTTCGCAGAGAACTACATGAGGATTTCCGTGACTGAGAATGTATTCGGCGGCCATCACAAATTCTTCGATTGTGGCTGATAAGCCGCGTTTTAGCAGGACTGGTTTTCCGGCTTGACCGATCGCCTTTAGTAACTCGAAGTTTTGCATATTCCGACTGCCTAGTTGCAGCATATCAGCATAGGTGACAACTGGCTCGATTTGGGCGATCGACATTACCTCTGTCACCACGGGTAAACCGTAACGCCGGCTGACATCGGCTAAAATTTCCAGTCCCTCAATTCCCATGCCTTGAAAAGCATAGGGAGATGTGCGGGGTTTGTAGACTCCGCCTCGCAAAGCTTGAACGGATGCGGCGGATAGTTGGCAGGCGACTGTTTCCATTTGTGCGGAACTTTCGACGGTACAGGGGCCGCCGATGATTAATAATTCTTGGCCGCCGACTGAGACTGTTTCTGAGAGTTTGACAATTGTTTGGTGTTCTGGATGAGATTTAGTGACGAGTTTGGCTTCTAACATGAGGGTATTTTCCTGGAAATTTAAGTGGGTGGTTGACAACAAAAAACCCGGAACTTTTAGGGGTTCCGGGTTGGTGCGAAAAGACAGCGCGACAATTTACCCAGAACTTTTGTTGGGCCAAAAATAGAAGCTGTCGTACCAGTTACTGAATAATGTCATTGCTGTTTTCGCTTGTAGTCGATTGGTTGTTGGGAAAAGAAGTAGAAAAAACAAAACCGCAGGTGTTAATCTGCGGTTCGCCCGGATGTTCATAGTGAATTGCAAATTCACTCCGGGCGAACTTTGCTGTACCAAAAATAAAAATAGCTGTTGGCTGTGAACATAGGTGAAGTGCTGCGATTTGTGGGTTAAACACAATACTATTGCACAAGCTAGCACAGGGAGATTCGGATGTCAACCTATTTTGAGAAAAAAATTTGTATAATGGGCGCTCTTGTCCCTCCCTTGTTAAGGGGGGCTAGGGGGGATCGAGGGGCTAAGTAGTAAGGTGGAGTTCGATCGCTCTTTTCGCCCCTTAATCAGGAATATGTCTCGTTTATAGCTTCGTTTCGATAGTCCCTAACGCCTCTTATTAAGGGGGGCATGAGTATTTAAAGTCCTCATCTATATCTCGTTTATAGCGCAGTTTAGATCCCCCCTAACCCCCCTTAATAAGGGGGGGACAAGAGGGAGCTTTCCGATGGTAGGGGGAACGATACTTTGATGCAAGGGAGATATATTGATTAGTCCCAGCCGAAATCTCGATCGCACAATTCGGCTAGTCTTTGGTTGTGCGATCGAAAATATGCTCTCAATTGCTCGTATATTGTCTCGCTGATGGGCGGATATTCGCTGGAGTTGAGCTTTCCGTAGGTTGGTAGTTGGTGAGGCGGTAAGTCTAAAAATTCGAGGACGTTGTTGAGGATTTGGGCTGGGTTGCTATACAAGTCTTCGCTTTTGATGATTAAGATTTGTGATTTGGGAAAAAGTTTCATCCAGGCTGGGAGTTGATCTGCGTAAATGCCGCGGGCTAGATAGGTGTGGTGTTGGTGTTCGTAACTATAGTATTTGGGGTTGGCTAGGAGTTTTTCCATTTCGCCTTTGAGTCTTTCGGGTTCGGCGGCGATCGCGTCTTCTAATGAGAGAGTTTCGTATTTTATTCTGATATAATGATAGTAGTGGGAAATTGCGCGATCGACGGGGTTTCTCAGCAGGACGATGATTTTAACTTTGGGACATAAATCATAAATTCGCTGGGGAACGTGGGGGTGAAATATGTAGTAAGGACTGGCTTCTCCGGTGATTTTTTTGGGGCCGTGTTTGGGTAGGGGAAATTGAGCATAGTACCAGTCTGGGCCTTTGTCGAAGTTTAAGTCAAAATAATGTACTTCTTTTTGGGTGGCATGGGCGATTTGGGGATGTTGGGTGAGATAGGCGTAAAGCGATGTTGTTCCGCCTTTTTGGGCGCCGATGATGATGAAGTCGGGGGGTTTGGGAGTTTGTTTCATAGGTTGTAGGTTTTATATTTTGCAGTTGTACTGACAGTGTTTGGGATTTGGCATTTGTACCGATCGCACTTGGGGGCATTACGGCAATTCGATCGCACTTGGGGGCATTACGGCAATTCGATCGCACTTGGGGGCATTACGGCAATTCGATCGCCCAATTTAGATTTGATTGCACTGATACCAATTTAATGTGAAGTTGCATATATTTCGATCCCCCTAAATCCCCCTTAATAAGGGGAGTAGGGGTTGACTTTGACTAAGCTCTTGTCCCCCCCTTATTAAGGGGGGTTAGGGGGGATCAGATTCTATGCAGCCTCATATAAAATTGGTATGAGAGGCTTAACCACAATTCGATCGCCCTCTCTACATTCTAGATTCCGGTGGTTGAAACTGAGCCTAGACAAACAAAGCCTGCCGGGGTGGGCTGGGAAATACATCGGATACGATCGCGATCACTGTTTTCGGGTGATCGCATTCACTCTCGCTCTGAGGAATGACATTTCAATTTAACTAGATTAGACTGGAGTTAGGAATATCTAATCCGTGGGGGGCAAATCTTTCGCGGAAAAATATATTATCGGCGGCGATTTTGGTTGCGGGTTTGTGGGTTTTATTTTTCAGCCAAAGTACAGATTTAAATTTGTGCAAGAGGCTGATATGCAAGTGGCAAAAAATGGGAACAATAAGGATGGGATTGTACTGTCGAGCAGTAACTACCAGCAATACCATCTCTGAAATTATTCAGGAAGGCGTCAATGTTTAAGAGCAAATTATCCAAAATTATCGTATCCCTGCTGCGGCGGATTGCTGGTGTTACCAGATCCGGGGCGAAGCGGTTGATGAGAGCAATGCTGCAAACCCTGATGGCTATGGGCCGGAGGGCGAGACTGCCGGTGGCGGGGTTTGTGCTGCCGACGGTGACGATGGTGTTGCTGGTAGTTATATTGTTGACTGTGGCGATTACCCTACGATCGTTCGATCGGGCCAATACGGCGCGTAACGTGCGCGTGAACCAGCAGGTGCTGGCGGCCGCGACTCCCGCGCTCGATCGGGCGAAGGCGAAAATAAATTTCCTGTTGTACGAAGACCCGCAAAGACCGACTGCGACTCCATCCGATGAAAATTTATACAGCAGGCTGGCAAACGCTAACGCTACACCTGCTAACCCCACCGATCTTTACACATTTGGGGGCGAGCAACGGCTGATACTTAGATCCGATCTTAGTGTTCCTGCCAATGGCGCAAATCTGTCAGACAATCCTCGAAACCCAATTATTAACCCCGCAACAAATGTAGAAAATGAAGCTATAAATACTGCTTGGAGATATCCCGTCGATACCGATAACGATGGAATATTTGACACTTTTACTCTCTACGGAATATTCTCCCGCACCCCCGCACGCAGTAATGTCGCCCCAACTGTAGGCGACTTCACAAGACCCAGAAGACCCATCGAAGCAAGAACCCCACCAATGTCGGGGAATGCAACCCCTGCCTGTGCCAGGGGTGGAGGTACAGTTGCTAGTTTGGTGGGCAACCTCGGTTGGTACAAAACCGACGACGGTCTACTGAAAAAGAGCTTTTTTGTTTATACGGTTAATGTACCAATCACAGCCGCAGAAGCTGGTTCCCTGGGTGCAAATTATCAAGCCTTTAAAGGCACCACCAGCATTTCGGCCCTTGAATACCAGCAAGACCAAAGCCGCATTCCCCTCGCCAACAACGCGGCAGTTTATGAAGACGATCTAGATATCTCGCCGGGGCCTCCGCTGAATCTAAACGGGGGTATACTTACAAATAGCAATTTGTTGGTATCAGGGGTCAATAATCCAAATAGTATACAACTGTATCAAATCAGCAGCCCAGCTTCCTGTTTTTACAACCAGGAGAATAGCAAAATTACGGTGGGAGGAAATGTAGTTAGCGGGTGGTCGGGCAGCACCATACCCACGAATCCAGTGGGCGTACATCTTTTTCGGACAGTTGCTAATCTTCCTGGACCGGGCGGGAGAACAGCAGCAATGCAAGCTGCAGCCCAAACCATTAACCCCGCAAATCAATCCGCTACGGGCAATAACAGCTTGCAGGTACTTTATAACAATGCTGCCTATACAGCTCGCCTCGCTATGCTTGTAGCAGCAACAAGGGGACAAAACCCTCCCGATGAAGATGTTGAGCCTGTAGCGGCGAACGATCCTTTTTCGGTGCGAAATAAACCGGACACCCAAACCCGCAAACAAGCGCTGGAAGAACATTTTAAACAGACACTTCGGAAGGTTCCTTTTGCTGAAGTAGGGCCGGCCGCACCTACAAACGACCCAACTCTAGGTTTCAGCCTTCCCTGGGCGCCACCGCTACCGCCACAAACACCGGGGGCATTGCCTCTTCAGGGACAAGGTACTGACGATCTGCGACCTCCCGACGCATGGAGCATTCCCAATCCCGCTGTAACCAACATTCAACTTACACCAGCCCAGCTACCAGCAACAGACCCTTCAACACAGCCCGACCAAGAACCACTCTTGGGCGATCGGGTATTGGTGGGTAATAACCTACCAGCCCTCAGAGATGCTGCTAACAATGGCAGATTGGTCAACACGCCCCAAAACACGGGTGCAACCTGGACGGGCAGCACAGCGCAGCGTACCCGATCGCCCAGGGTGACAAAACTGGGTGACGTGGGAGCGACCGACCGCAGCGGTTTCTGGGAAGGTGAATCTGCCCGAGTACCCGTCAATCCCCTGGATGGCAATGGTGGTCTGCGCGTCATCACCGGTGCAGGGGTTTACGAGCGCACCAATTCTTTTCTGCCACCCCCCACTTGGCAAGATCCTGTGACTGGTCTGCCCAGAGGCGGAGCAGCAAACCCTGCTAATACTTACGACGACCCAGCAACTACTGGTGTTACTGAGGCTTATCCTGTGGTGTGGCCCGATACAATGCCGATGTCGCCTCTGGGGCCAGGGTCTCAGGTGTATGACAACAATCCTGCTGGTGGGGTGGGTTGGATTCAGTGGCCAGGAGCACCGCTGCCGGCGCAACCTTTGCCCCCAGGAGGGCTAACGCCAACGGGACTGGCGGTAGCAGCAGGTTCTGCGATCGACCCGAATACTCCCCAGTATGCCAAGGGGGATTTGCGGATGCGGGCGACAGTAGTTTATCACTATGCAAACAATCCGACGCCAGCGGGAACTTTCAATGAAACGCCGCTGGCCTGCATCAGCAGCTATTACGACCCCAGCACTGCTTCTACAGCCAGAAATCGAGTGGGACTTCCTAATGTAAGTGGCGACACCACAACCCCATTAGGGACTCCCGGAGCTCAAGTTGGTTCCAACAACGGGGTAGTCTATGGCGCCGGTGCAACAATAGTAGCAGGTAGAGCGATCGGTCCTTTGGCTCCCGTAAACGGTTTGTTCCCCGGAGCTAGTCCTTTAGTACAGCAAGCTAACTTAGTCTTCCCCGACGGCCGGTTTGTCAACCCGCTTTTGAGAGACGCTCTGGAACGCGCCCCCGGCGCTCGCTCTTTGGCACAAACAGCGGCTATTGACTCAACTAATTGCGCTCTACAAATTCTAGGGGGTGCCGCTCCAGCTCCCGGAGTTATTCCTGATGGGGCTATAAAAGAAGTAGCATTTTTGAATGCTAGAGAAATCAAAGCGATCGACCGCGATGACTGGCAGACCCCCAACGTTAACGAAGCCTTTACGCTCAGCAGTCCGCTAACAGATGTTAGCCCAACATCACGAGCAGCGCGGCTAACGGGAAACTACAACCTGCCTTTAGAAGAACGGGAACCCTTAGAAATTCGCGCCACTCAAATCGACCTCAATGTATTGCGGAGTACCCAAATTGGAGCGGGAGAGTATTTACTGCCGAACACCGGGATTATCTATGCCAGCCGGGATGATGCGCTGCCCGATCGCAGCGCCCGCATACCAGGTACAGGAGGCGCGAGCATAGATGAAGCCAGGAGCGCATCGGTCAGTCCTACGGACTCCCGACTCGACCCCACCCGCAAGCCTAACGGGATTCTGCTCGTTAACGGTTCGCAGCTAGCTCGAATCCCCGGTATCGGAAATAATCCTACTGTCGCCGCCGTGGTACAGGAAAAAGGACTAACTTTGGCATCTAATTTGCCAGTCTATATTCAAGGAGATCTCCAAGGAGGTTTCAATCTTCACACTCAAGAAGAGTTTACTCAGGCTCTTAATTGGACGACTTTCTACGATCGCCAAAACCTCAATCCAAACTTTGCCTGTCGCCAAAACGACCCCAGAGTCACCGGATGTGGGATCGGCGACACTTGGCGTCCCGCAAACGTACTGTCAGATGCAGTCACCCTACTCTCGGCAAATTACCGTTTTGGCTTCCGCAACGAGGGTGATTTTGACCTGAGAAACAATGCCGGTGCTGCTGCTGTATTGCCCCGCAAACAGCAAGGATTTTACACCAATAACTTTGTTACCAACGGACTATCGAGTGGCGCATTCTCTGCTACTGGTGACCGTTTAGGAGTGGGGGCAACACTAACAGATGGCAGCTACGCGGCTCCCAACGCTCTTAGAAGTTCTTACTTCAACAACTTCGTTACCCCCGTGCAGCGGCGCGGGCAGTTCCCGGAGTATGTAATGGAAGTGTGTACAAAACTGCCGGTTTCTGCCTGTGGGGATGGCGACTGGCACGTCAATCCAGCAGCGGCGACGAACCCACCCTCAGCAGCAGGTAAGGCAAATGTTGGTGATGCTGTAAACCCAGCCAATTATCCAGCAGGAACAACGGCTATTCCTCCAGCGCCTGAATTGCAGCGCTTCCCTCGTCGCGTTGCTTTTCAAAGAAACCCTGCTGCACCTTTCGCTCTGACAAACCTTGCTAATCCAGTGCCTTTAGGGGTGAGTGCCGGAAACCAGGTTATTGCTGTTAATGCTGCTGGTCAAGCCAGGACAACATCAGCTAATTCTTTGTGGTTTGCAACGACGGTAGCCTCTGGCGGTAATCCCGTAACCTACGGTTCAGGCGATTTCCCGTATGTATTCAACCGCAACCTGATGGACAGCACGGGTGCAGTGCTACCAGTTTTAACAGCAGCAGGCGCGCCAACTTCGGGTTCGCAGCCACTGCTGATGCCAGTCTTGCAAACTCAAACTGTGGGACCAGCAGGGGCTCGAAGTGCTCCTTTACCAACAGGTGGACTGGCCGTGCAAGCGACTGGGTGGATACCGCAGGCTTTGCCCGCAGGCACAACATTCAACCTGATTGTAGGCTCGAACGACACTCCTTCCCGAGCATTAGGCAACAACGTTGGTGACTTTAACGGCGGCCTGCAAAACTTGGCCCGGTTTTTGGAGAACTGGAGTACCATTAACAGCAACATTCAAGGTAGTTTTATTCAGTTCAACCGCAGTGCCTACAGCACCGCACCCTACCTCCCGATTCTCGATCCGGCGGCTCCGCAACAGACAAATCCAGACACTCAGTTGCTGAGCCTATTTGCGCCACCGACACGTGCAGCCCTACCCATAGCCGGACCAGCTCCAGCCATCAATTATTCCCCTACCCCCCCTCAGCCTGGCTATAGAACTGCCAACGGCAGCATCCCCGGTGCCAATGGTATGGGTCGGATTCCCTTCTTTACTGCTCCTGTAAGGAACTGGGGTTATGACGTGGGCCTGGTATCTCAGTCGCCTGACTTGTTTACCCAAAGGTTCACTACTCCTCCTGCAAGGTCTACCCCGGATCAGTATTTCCGGGAAGTACCCCGAAATGACCCGTGGGTACAAACTTTGATGTGTGCAGAAGTTGCCCCGCCGGCGCCTGGTACATCAGGCCCACCTGCTATAGCTGTTACCAATCCCAATCGCCCAGCAGTTTGTCCTCCAAACCTTTAACTTTCGGCCGAGCAATTACCGGAGACTTCTATATGACAGATCAACAACGACAACAAAATGTATCCAAGTCGCGAGATGGCGGCTACACGATTATCGAGTCGTTGGTAGCGATGATTGTGGTTTCGGTGCTGATGATTGCGATCGCCCCCGTGATGGCATTCTCAGTAGCAACTCGCGTACAAGCCCGCCGGACGGAACTCGCCACCCAGGCGGCGAGAGCTTACATAGACGCTCTCAGAACGGGGGCGATCAAACCTCCAACTGATCCACAACCTACGATCGGTTTTCCTGCGCGAGATACGTCTGTTCCTCCTGCTTTTCATCCTGCTCCTACAGCCTCCAATGCTTTGTACTGCGTTAACTTGGATGAAACGGCAGGTTGTGCTGGCAGCAAAGAGTTTTTTGTTCAAGGTGCTTGGCGAAATCCAGCTAATGCGACAAACGATCCGACCCCAACAGGCTACGAACTTACTGTGCGGGTTTACCGCGCGGATGGGTTTACCGGAGGTCAGATGAAAACTGAACAGCAATCAGTTGCTAATTCCGGTCTTGGCAATCCTCAAGCGCCTGTGGTGGTCATGAAAACGGAAATTCCCCCTACTACAAACGGAGGTACTTCTGCATATCGATCGTTGTGCGCTCGTACCCCCGGTGGCTGTCAGTAATAATCAAAGTCCCGGTTGTTAGATTTAAAATCGCTCCCCCCATTTGACAAAGGAAAAAGTCAAAATGAAAACTTTACTCAGGTTGCTTCTCAAAAGTCAGCACCAAACAAACCGATCCGATGTAGCTCACACAGACAAGGGTATGACTCTTGTTGAGCTATTAGTGGGAGCGATTATGGCATTTTTAATCATTACGCCGATGCTCGGTTTTGTAGTCGATATGCTGAATACCGACAGGAGGGAACAAGTAAAGTCAAATACCGAGCAAGACATTCAGGCAGCGGTGGATTTCATCGCCCAAGATTTGAGTCAAGCGATGTATATTTACGACAATAGGGCGCTCAATGGGCCTGCTGGCCCTAACGAACAGATTGTTGGGCCCCAGCTTCCTCTAAATGCAAATGGAACACCAATTCTGGTATTTTGGAAGCGCCAGCAGCTAAGAAATTCTCTTCCTATTAATCCCACTGTTGCTGCTAGTGTCAAACCCAGAAATTGCGAGGCTCAGAATCCCCGTCAATGCAACGACACCTACGTGCAATCTTTAGTTGCTTACTACCAAGTTAGAGATGCCGACCCTACTTGGTGTCAACCGGCTGGAGGCAATTGTCCTACTCGTATTGTTCGCTATGAAATTAGGGATGGAATCGATCGAATCACAGACCCCTCAGTTCCAGGTGGTTTGGCCACTTACGGTACTGCCAACACAACAACCGCTCAGCAAACAGATCCTGCTTTTAATACTTCCACTGACAATGACCCAGCTACAAGTTTTAGCCTAAACAATCCAACAGTTAATGTGACAAATCCAACGGGATTGGCAAGTCCACAGTCAGGGGCACTAAACCCTCAAGTGCTGGTTAATTATATAGACAACAGTACACAGAATGTTCCGGTTCCGACAGGAGTAGAGTGTCAAAATCTTCTGGGTTTTGTCCCGCCCGCAGTAACACCGTCAGGAACACCAGCATTCGTTCCCGATCATTTACTTATAACCGACAGGTCTGGCAATTCAGCTCATAGCTTCTACGCTTGTGTTGATACATCTAATAACATAGCCAGAGTAACTATCAGAGGAAACAGCCTGCGTCGCTTTCAACCCAACGATACTGCTTACAACCCCAACAAATCGGCATTTTTCCCAACAGCAACCGTTCAAGTACAAGGTCTCGGTGCAGTAGGACAATAACTTATGTTTGAAACAGATTTCCGAATCGCGCCAGTAGCAGATAAAACAGGAGAATAAAATGAAAACCCCAATATTATTAAAAGTTTTGCCTATTTCTGCCACAAAAGTAAACCCTAATTTCAAGAAAACTGCATCCAGAAAGGGCGATCAGGGATTCACCCTTCTAGAAGTGCTCGTGATAGCGTTAATCATAGGTATATTAAGCTCGATCGCCGCTCCAAGCTGGCTGGCATTCATCAACAGACAAAGAGTTCGCACTGTGAACGATCGCGTTTTCCAATCATTACGACTGGCACAAAGCGAAGCAAAGCGAACTAAGAGCAGTGTCACAGTTAGATTTGATACAACGCTCGATCCGCCAACAGTTACGTTTCTCCCGCCACTAGCTACGGGTGGTAGTACGCAGACGTTAGATGGTGGAGGCGAAATTCCACCCGGCACTATTGCGCTTACCGTTAATACACCTGCTCCTACCACGCCTCCAAACTCGATCGTTTTTGACTACCAGGGTAATCCCTCCACAACTCCGTTTGTGGTCACAGTTGCTCCAGCTAATGCTCCTAACAGCTCGACCAGACAGTGCGCGAGGGTAGAAACTCTCATAGGAGGAATGAGAACTGCTGAAGGAACAGAATGCAACTAACTAGCTGCCCATGATAGCTATAAATAAATTTAATCTTAATCTCTAACAGCAATTCCGCATAAGTTCAGAATTGCTAAAATCTATTAAATAAAATTATTTTATATTTCAAATTCTATTAAAACAGTCCAAATATGCAGCTAGAACTAAAACAAATAATCATCCAGCCAGGAAATCAACTATTACTCAAAGACATAACCTGGCCGATGTTTGAAACCCTACTAATATCATTTCCGGTAACACCGGAATGATGTTGACGGTTGACAGTGAACAGTCAACCGTCAACCGTCAACAGTGAACTCGAATTTACTATTCCGATGCTAACGAATTTGATATCATAACTGCTTAACTAACCAAGCGATCGCCCCTGCAACATCAGCAACTTTTTCAACATCCGCAATCGGCGGCCGCTGCACCATCACCACCGGAATTCCCAGTTCCCTAGCCGCCACAATTTTCGCATAAGTAGCACCACCGCCGCTGTTTTTACTAACAATTGTATCAATCTGATATTCTAATAGTAATTGACGCTCGTCTTCCAAAGAAAAAGGCCCCCTTGCTAATAACAATTTACCATTAGGAATAGGAGAATTGAGTGCGGGAGGATCGATCGCCCGCATCAAAAACCAAATAGCATCCAAACCAGCAAAAGCAGCCAATTCCTGCCTACCAATCGTCAGAAACACCCGCTGAGACAGCCCTAATAAAGCCCTTGCAGCCTCCGAGTGGCCGGCAACATCAATCCAGCGATCGCCCTCCACCCTCTCCCAAGCTGGACGCACCAGCATCAAATAGGGCACATTACATTCAGCAGCAGCAACAGCAGCATTAGCAGAAATCTGAGCCGCAAACGGATGAGTAGCATCAATCAACAAGTCTATCGGGCGATCGTCTCCGTTGGCGTAGCCCCCGTAGGGGCGGGCTCCGCGATCAAGCAAAAACGCCGCCAGCCCAGCCGCCCCACCAAACCCCCCAATTCGCACCGTACCCGTTTTTGGGGTAAAAGGCTGTTGAGTGCGTCCTGCTAGCGAAGATATCACCTCAATTTCAGCAATTTGAGACGCTCTTACCGCCAGTTCAGCAGCATCCCCCGTCCCGCCCAAAATCAGCAAGCGTTTTTTCACCAAATTCTCCCTAATACCAATTTAATGTGAAGTTGCACATATCTCGATCCCCCTAAATCCCCCTTAAGAAGGGGAGTAGGGGTTGACT
>NZ_JAUBRA010000103.1:0-15608 GCF_036701555.1 Microcoleus sp. Pol10D4 | reverse complement strand
GGCTGCGATGAATAATGACTATATGATGCAAATTCTCAAGTGCTTTTGTCAAGCATGATTGAGATGCTCTTACCCTGGCCTCGATATGAGGTTTATACCAATTAGGTAAATCAATGTGATCGGACGTGTCTCCTTCAAACCCAAGAATACCGTAAGCTCCATCTGAAACGATGACAGTAGGTCGCTCCCAATTGTCGTAGTGATGGAGACTATCGCCGAGATATAAAGTAACGTATTCGTCACTCCATGCAGAAAAATTAAAATTGGTATTGAGATTAGCTACTTTGCCACGACCAAAAGTGCTGCTCGCTTTGCGTTTTAAACTGCTGGGAGAATTCGCTTCAGGGTTACATCGACTCATTTGTTGATTTACGTGGTTCTAAAAATTCAGTAACTAATACCTTATCCTATTTTGGGATATCTGGTTGGTAAGACCCGTACAGTGTCGAACCCTGAGAGGCGACAGCCTCAGTGTTTCAATCCCTAATAGGGATTTATTGTGATTGTGGCAAAAAAGAGGTAAGAGCTCGCTCAACCTAACAAATCCTCAAAGGTAACTTTGGTCGCTCTACCCAGCCTACAAAAATTTTATATTTAAGTGGAAATACTTAACTTTACTAAATATGTACGTAAAGGCACAAAATGATGACTAACTATCTATCGCACAGAAAATTGTGATATGATACACGAAATTTCGCTCGGTGTAAATTCTACAGTCAATAAACTGACTCGATATCAATTTTTTTTATGATTCATAAAAGTAAATTACCAGTATAACTGGAGGCCGTTGAAATGTATGGTTTAGTTAATCGTGCGATTCAAGACATGGTATGCGAGCGTTTTGATGAAGCTACTTGGGAAAAAATTAAGCAAAAAGCGCAAGTCCTAGACAAGCAATTTCTCATTTTAGAAGCTTATCCTGATGATTTGACTCATCGTCTAGTTAAATCTGCCAGTGAAGTGCTTGGCTTGTCGGGTGCAGAAATTATGCAGGCATTTGGCGAATACTGGGTGAAATTTACTGCTACTGCAGGTTATCAAGAAATACTAGATATGGCTGGAGATACATTACCCGAATTTCTAGAAAATCTAGATGATTTACATATTCGGATTGGGGTGCAATTCCCTAAGTTGCGACCACCATCTTTTGAATGTACAGAAGTTGCGCGAAATGTTATCGAGCTGCATTATCGCTCTACACGGGAAGGTTTCGCACCAATGGTAGTCGGGTTAGTTAAAGGTTTGGGCGATCGCTTCGAGACAGCAGTTGAGATCGCACACACTCAATCCCGTGAAGCAGGATTCGAGCATGACATATTTCGGATTGAGTACAGATCGGAAGAGATTGTAAATGATTCATGACTAAGCCGCTATATACACTGAATCCCCAGATGTTTTGCGATATATTTCCATTTCATATAGGATTTAATCAAAATCTGGAGATTGTCCAAGTTGGCGAAGTATTGCAACGGACTCATCAGATACCGTTATTAGGTGAACAGATAGATCGACATTTTCAAATTCATCAGCCAGCGATCGCATTTAACTTTTTGACGATTCAGCAAAAACTCAAATCATTATTTATTCTGGAATCCCGACATAACTCTCTACGATTAAAGGGGCAAATGGTCGCTCTGAAAGAGGAGCGGGTGATCCTTTTTATCTGCTCTGTGTGGACTCCCGACTCAAGCCTACTCTCGAAATTAGCGGTTAAGTTGAAAGACTTTGCAATCCACGATTTGACTCCCGATTTTTTGTTTTTGCAACAAACTAGCCAAACAGCAATTCGGGAAGTTCAAAGCCTTACAGAAGAATTAACTAAGCAGAAAAACCAGCTTCAAGCATCACTAGAGGTTCAGAAAGAACTGACTTCTTTATCCCAAAGTCAAGCACAACATTTAAAGCAGGCATTGAGTGAACTCCAACAAACGCAATCACAGCTAATTCAAGCAGAGAAAATGTCTAGTTTAGGCCAGTTAGTTGCAGGAATTGCCCATGAAATTAATAATCCGGTCAACTTTATTCATGGTAACTTAAAATATCTGCAAGAGGATGTCCAAAACCTAATAAATTTATTACACCTTTATCAGAAATACTATCCGCAGCCACTATCGGAAATTGAAGAAGAAGCCGCCATAATAGATCTCATTTTTTTAGAACAGGATCTTCCTAAAATTCTTAATTCTATCAAAATTGGCAGTGAACGCATTCGCAAAATAGTTAATTCTCTCAGAAATTTCTCCCGCCACGATGAAGCGGAAATCAAACCTGTAGATATTCATTTTGGAATTGAGAGCACTTTGTTGATTTTGCAGCATCGACTGAAATCTAATGGTGAAGATCTAGAGATTCAAGTGATTAAACAATATGGTGAATTGCCTTTAGTCCAGTGCTACGCATCGGCAATTAATCAGGTATTTATGAATATTATCAGTAATGGCATAGATGCTTTGCGAGATGCACAAAAAAATTGTGCTGACTGGAACAAAGAACCCACCATTATTATTCGGACTTTAGTTAATGATTCTCAGAATTTGGTAGTGAGCATGGCTGACAATGGTATGGGTATGGAACAGTCGGTAATCAACAAGATATTTGAGCCATTTTTTACGAGGAAGCCAGTGGGAAGTGGTACGGGTTTGGGATTGTCAATTAGTTATTCGATTGTGGTGGAAAAGCACGGGGGTAAGTTAAGCTGTATTTCTGCACCGGGAGAAGGAGCAGAATTTGCGATCGAGATACCGCTCTAAATTCAAACCTGTAAGTTGAAACTCAAGCGGGCTGAAGCCGCTGAGATTCTTAAGAAATTGCTTCCTATCCTAAGTTTTGATGAGCCGATCCCTTGACGCTTTTTTGGGCAAACAATGCAAAAAATATCGTTTGCTCCGATCGCCCAAATGTATCACAGCGATATCTCAGTCACCGCAATATTACCCTCAAAACACACGTCAACATCAGTCCCCGCCGCCCGATCGCGCGAGCCATATTCTCCGGCATAATAAAAGTATTCTCCCTCCACCCGGTAAACCACAGGCAGCGGCTGCGTCGAAGGCTGACAAAACACAATTTCCGGTTCCGCACTTCCCGGCGCTAAATGTGGCAAATTCACATTCCAGAAACACCCCGACTTTGGTTCCCGGTTCAGCAAATGGGCCAACACCCGCGATGTCCAGCGAGTAGCGACATCCCAATCTATTTCCAGTGGCCTTTTAATCCGGTGGGAAATTGCGATTCCCGGAATACCGTGCATGGCTGCTTCCCGCACAGCCGCAACCGTACCCGAAATATACACGTCAACCCCCAAATTGCCACCTGCGTTAATACCCGAAAGCACCAAATCCGGCTTCGCACAAAGGTGATGAAGAGCAATACGCACGCAATCGGCAGGTGTTCCCCCTACAGCATATTCCACGGACGATCGCCGATCGACATGAATCGGACTGTGAGCCGTCACCTGATGCCCGCAGCCCGACAATTGCCCCTGCGGAGCCACCATAATTGTTTTGCCTTCTACAGCCTGCAAAAGTGCCTGAATCCCCGGAGCGTCTATGCCGTCGTCGTTGGTTAAAATTATCATTGAAAATTTGTCTGTTAGTAACGTTATTGTGTCACTGGCGGGCGAGTCGAGGCAATCTCAAATTGTAGGGTGTCGCGGGGATTCTGTCGATTTTAGATTTTAGATTTACTCCACAGATGAATCTTGGAGATTGAACAACAGCCTAAATTTTGGGTTCTCCACGCCGTACTTTAGTGGCTCAAACCCGCTATCTGCGCCCGGGAAGAGTTACTAATTCCATATTTACTTTCGCGTACATCAGGCGATCGACCAACACATTTCTCAATATTTGTATAATATATTACTTACTGTTAGTAACATTACGTAGTCAGCGGTTGTGACAACCGATGATACCGAAAGTTGCAATAACGGATAGTTAGGCGTGGAATGCCTCAGCAGCAGTCATCCTAGCCTTGGCGATACAACCAAGTTTACGAAAGGTTTATTCTTAAACCTCGCAAAATATTGTTTTGGTAAAGGTATCAAAAATGTATAGACAAAGACCTTCACATGATAGATGATGTAAATACATACCGAAAGAAATCAATAAAGTCAATCCCCCAACGATATAAAAAAGGATTACTCTTATGAAAACCAACTTCGCCCAACCACTAACCGCCTGTATAGCTACTGCTGGTTTAGTTGTTGCTTCTTCCTTACTAACTGCAACGCAAGCCCAAGCATTCAGTTTATCCGTGGCTCCTGAGTACGGTACGACCAACGGCATTGGCACCGGCGCTACTGCAACATTGGACTTCAACGTTGTCCAAAGTGGAGCCGACTTACTTTTGAATTTGGGCATCACCAATACCACTGGCACTCAGGCTACAGCCGGTGGTGCAACAAACTCTTCTCTCGTTGGCGTGGCCTTTGACGTATTGACGGGCGTTACTGCATCGGTTAAATCGACCGCAGGCAGCAATTTTACAGCGTTTTGGAACAATGTTGATATTAGTGGCTTGCACAACGGTTTCGACTATGGCATTAGCACTCCGCGCAATAGCTTTAATGGTGGAAACGCTAATGGAGGCTTATATAAAAATCAGTCTTCTTTGGTTAGCTTTTTGCTAACTGGCAGCAGTCTAAGTGCGGCTCAGGCAGAAAGTGCTTTCTTGACGGGATTCCAGAATGGTACGCTCAAGGCAGGGGTTCGCTTCCAACAGGTAGCTGGGTCTAATGTTGGTAAGAGTGACAAAGTTATGGCCGGAGTTTCGGCTGATGCTGAGCCAGTACCCGAACCAACTACTATTGCAGGCATGGTGATGGGGTTGGGAAGTTTAGTAGCAGCACGCCGCAAGCAGGCAAAAAAAGCTCTTGCTTAAATTTTCTCAGGGGTGCAGGTCATCCATCGGCAGAAAAGCTCGTCGCATTTCTAGTGGATTCAGGTTAACTTCTAGTATCAACTCATAAGAGCCAGCGCAGCTATAGTGCTTCTGGCTCTTATTTTTGTTCTTCACCTTGACAAAATGTAGATTTTGTCAAGGTGAAGAACAAAAAATTTGCGAGACCCGAATTTCCCAAAAAATTGACCTAAAATCCCAAAATCCCCAGAAAATATCAACCAACTTGTGGTAAGGTTTTTTGTCGGTTGCTATGTGGTAATCTTCTGCAAGTTCAGTTAAACGCGCTCTCAGCAATGTTTTTGCCAATTTTCCCCCTCGCTCAAACAATCGCCGCACCTCCCACCCAACAGCAACTGCTGATCCAGCCAGAAGTCCCCCTACCCGAAAACGAACTGGATTTACCGCCACAGCCCAGCAGCAGCTTGCTAAAAACGGTAACTGTGCCCCAGCAAGTGCGCGTTTTGCCGGGACAACTCGACAACATCCCGGTTTTCAACAGCAACAGCCCCGAAGTTGTACAAACCGAAGGCATTTTGCTCTCCACATTTCCCCCGGAAGCAAAACAAGTACCTTCTGCACACTTAAACTTTCCCTTCAAAGGCCGATTTGACATCTTTGCCCACCACATCGCCAAAGCTAAAAATCGCACCGAAACTCGCACCTTATTTCAAGGAATAATTGTCCACAATCCTAACTCCGAACCTGTTACTTTAAAAGTCTTGCAAGGAGCGACTTATTTAACTCGGCCGGATGCGTTGTTTGTCGATTTGCCGTCGTATTTAGAAAATAGATTCGGCACTGTGTTTGCGGGGCCTGGAAGCCGCATCACAAGTGATGTGCTGCGGGGGTTCAGACAAGCCATTTTGCCCGCTGCGATCGAGATTCCGGCGAATCAGAGCCGAATGCTGATGAATTTGCCGATACCTGTGGGGAATGTCACGCCTGCTTCCAACGGTCGATCGACTTTAATGCGAATGTCGAGCAGCAATTCGGTTTATGTAGCATCATTAGCAATGTTTGCTCCTCAAAGTCAAGGAGGAGTAGAACAATATCCGACTTTAGAAGAGTGGGAAAATATTTTAAATACCAAAGGTTTAGCAGGGCCCAGAGATTTGGCACCAACTCCCAGAGGCGAAAATCCGCTGCAAAAAATTTACGGCCGCGTGGCGGGAGTAGCTGAAGGTTCGGAGTGGAAAGCTAAAATTACTGATAATTCGAGAACCGATTATTTAACTATTCCCAAGCGCGGCGAGTCATTTTCCTATGCTCTGAGCACTACGGATACGGGTACTTTTGGCACAGGTCAAATTCAAAGCGCTAAAATGTTAGCTCGCTATCCCGATACTGCTTATTTTGCTCACGGCAATTACGGAATTCAATACAACTTAGCTTTTCCGCTTTATAACAAATCTCGCGAGTCTCAATCGGTGAGTATTAGAATGCAAACACCGATTAAAACAAATACAAAATCGGGGGGATTGATGTTTTACGATCCGCCGGAAAATCGGATATTTTTCCGAGGTACGGTGCGGGTGATATTTAATGACGATACGGGTAAGACTTTGACGCGCTACATTCACATTGTGCAGCGCCGGGGACAGCAGGGGGAACCTTTGGTGAATGTGAATATGAAGCCGGGGGAACGCCGTTTGGTGCAGGTGGATTTCTTGTATCCGCCGGATGCGACGCCGCCGCAAGTCTTGACTGTGCGATCGAGTAATTAGTTTGTAGTCAGTAGTCAAAGGTTTGTAGTGAGGATTTTAGTCCGCATCAAGAAAAACTAAAATGTAGTCCATTTGGCTTTTTTTTACCTGCTCACGCACTTGCCCATGTAGCACTCTCATCAGCTCTTCTATCATTCATTCCCTGTGCTCGCCACTGCAAGTAAAGCCAATATACGGCCCTTGTAAGGGAGCCAATCCTTGGGTAGGTCTTACCAATTGCAGCCATTTTTTAGTTGATAGAAGATTCCATCTAAGATTTCTCTTTTTGTCCAGTTACATGGTTTTAGTTAGCTTCTTCCTGGGCAATATCTCATGTAGTATGGGTTCAATTATTTCCCATTCTGAATCCGTTAGACTGCTACAATAAGGCATGGCTGCTGCTGGATAATGCTTTTGCGGTCACGTATAACAGCGTAAAAGATGTCAAACGGGTTTTATGGAGGCTCAAAACCTTTGCACCTTGGTTGTTCGTCTCTGGCTAAATTTGGGAATTCACCAATAAACCTACTATTTTTCAAGCTGTGTAGCATCGTTTTTCCACTGCGTACACTTTTTCAGCAAGCCCTAAGTAGAAATCATTGACAAACGTCTTCAGATGAAACCCTTGCCTGACAAGGCTTTCAGAGATAGCGTGAAAAGTAAGGACAACATCCGTTGCACCAAAAAGTCGCGCCACTCCGTTCTTAGATTGAACCCGATCGCCTTTGACCAGTTTGTTTGGTTTAAAATATAATAAAGTTTTTCCTGAATCATGAGAAAATAAATTTTACTGGCATATCTATAGGGGAACATCCATCATGGCAAGAAGTAGTAGCGGATTTTGGAGCGATTTCTGGAAGTTTTTAGTTCAGGGAAATGTCCTTGAACTGGCAGTTGCCGTCATCATTGGTGGAGCCTTTGGAAAAATCATTGATTCTTTAGTCAAAGATATTATTACTCCCATTCTTCTTAATCCTGCTTTAACGGCTGCGGGAGCTAAAGACCTGGAAAGTTGGGCACCAGGAGGTATAAAATGGGGTGTTTTCCTGGCATCTGTAATTAGTTTTGTGATTATCGCCTTTGTTATTTTTCTATTACTCCGAAGCGTAGAATCTGCAAAAAAAAGATTAATTCGTCGGCAAGCAGCAGAAGCAGAAGCAGAAGTTGCACTTGTTGATGCTGCTACTCTCAACCAGGAAAAGATGACAGAAGTTTTAGAACGCTTAGCAAAAGCATTGGAATCGCGTGGTATTTAGAGACTACGTAAGTAACCAAACGAAATTAATTAGATAAAGACTCTTTACCTTGTAAGGCTTTCAGGGGATATTTTGTGTGATTAATTTTGTACAACTACTTAATACTTGATTTTTAGGGGATGCAGGCAAAAGTTTAGGCTGTTATCTCCTTTTTTGCACACTCACACTAAAGATATTTCAAAAGCCTTCTTTGCGATTTCGTAACCGGCATCCTGAATCCAAAGTTTGGTGGTGATAAACAGTATTTTTCATAATTTTTCTTTTACGTGTTTCCGAATTGCGTGCTTTTTTAACGCTGAGAAATTACACGTTATTAACGTTCAATTTGGAGATGCTTTCTTTATTATCGAGGGTATGGCTGTAGGCATAGTTCAGCCCTATAGAACCCATTTGACATCTATTCCAGACTTATTACCACAACTAGGTTTGGGGCGAATCAGTAGAATCCTAAATTTAGGCTAGAATAGTTGCCCTGTAAGGATTTCACAAAAGATGTCAAATGGGTTCTATAATAATAAAAATCATTTTTGCAATACTGAGATGTTCCTGACTGAAGTCCTGACTACGAACCTCAGAGTAAGGTTTGTAGTCAGGACTTTAGTCCTAATTAAAGTGTCAAAGATTGAGGATTTGTCTCAATCAATTTGGCTAAATCTTGCAAGAAAGATGCAGCGTCAGCACCGTAAATAATCCGGTGATCGCAAGTAATATTCACCTGCATTTGGCGCTTCACTCCCATCAAACCATCTTCATTAGCCACTACTTGCGGCCGCGAAGAACCGATCGCCAAAATCGAGCCTTGATTCGGTGGCAAAATCGCGTCAAACTTGTCTACACCAAACATTCCCAAATTGGAAAGAGTGAAAGTTCCCGTGCTGTACTCATCAGGCTTCAACTGCTTGGTGCGGGCGCGATCGACTAAATCCTTCCAAGTGCGCGAAAGCGAATAAATATCGAGGCGATCGGCATTTTGCAACACCGGCGTAATCAAACCACCGCCGTCCATCGCCACAGCTACCGCCACATTAATATCAGCACGGTATTGAATCCCGGACTCCACATAAGAAGCATTCAGCAGAGGATGTTTTTGTAAAGTTACTGCTACAGCCTTCGCCAGCATAGCCGTCATCGTGACGCCCTTCGACTTAATTTGTTTGTAGAGTTTGTCGAGATTATCAGTAGTAATTGTGTAACCCACGCGGAAAGACGGCACGCTCAAACTTGCTTCCATATTCCGCACCACCGCATTTTGCAGCGCATTCATCGGTACTCTTTGGCCCGAAAGTGCGATCGCCGGGACTGCTGCGGGGGCGGGTTTGGCTGCTGCGGGGGCGGGTGCTGCGGGTGCCGGTGCGGGTGCTGCGGGGACTGTTACCGCTTGCTGAACCGGTGCGGGTTGGGCTTTGCCGGCTGCTGCTTCCACATCCTCTGCGACAATGCGACCGTTGGGCCCGCTGCCTTTGATAGAATTCAAATCTACTTTAAATTCTTTGGCTAACTTGCGAGCGCGGGGAGAAACGACGCTGCGGCCATTTTGGCGACTAACATTTTGCTGCAAACCTGCTGACGATGTAGCTGCGCTGACAGGAGCGGGGCTGGGAGCCGGGGCGGCTGCTGCGCTTGGGGCTGCGGCTCCTTGCTGCTGAGCTGTGGCGATTTCGGCTTCTGTTTCTGCTACGAGGGCGATTGCTGCGCCCACCGGAGCAACTTCGCCCGCAGGTACGATAATTATTGCTAAATAGCCTTCGTAGAAAGACTCCACGTCCATGTCGGCTTTGTCGGATTCAACGACTACCACCGTTTCGCCTTTTTCTACTTTGTCTCCGGCGGATTTGACCCAGGAAACAATTTTGCCCTCTGTCATTGTTGAACTCAGGGCTGGCATGAAAACTTCGCGAATCATCTGTAAAAAGTCCTTGTGTGTTGGTAATAGGTAATAGGTAATCGGTATTTGGCAATTGATAATTGGCGACCGGCCACCGGCAATACTTATTATTATGCCAGTCTCTCGAATTCTTGATGTGTGACTGTTGACTCAAAATCAATTGCCAATTACCGATCGCCAATTACCACTTACCAATTTCTAAATATCACCTCGAATTTCTTCGACTATGCCGTCGCGGAGGAGAATTTCTACTTGCATTTTTTGAATCAAGTTTTCTCCCAGCCCGACAGTGAACGTGCCGTCAATTTGACCTTGACTCACTTCTTGCTCGAGGTCTAGCACCTGCACTTGCTGAAGCTGTTGCAGGTTTTGGTTTTTCTGTTCTAGCAGTTCGCTTTTTCTTTGATTCACCTGCACTTGAATGTTTTCTATTTGCTGCTGTACTTGCGGGCCTGGGGGCTGTAGATTTTGCTGTTTGATTTCTGAAACCATCCGCTGCCCTTGCATTTCTAACTGTTGTAGCTGAGAGTCTATTTGGTTGATTTGGGCTTGGAGTTGCTGTTGAGCTTCTTCTTTCCAGCGGGGAGTAACGACGACTTTAACGTTAATCGATCGCTTCAAGAGTAATTGTGGTTCCATAAAGTTGTTGCTTGTCAATTAGGAATTAGGCATTAGTCTTGGGCCATTAGTTGGTAAATATGAACTAATGGCCCAGGACTGAGGACTCGGACTCAGGACTCGGGTGTTGGGATAATTTTTTCTTTTCCATTCCCCAAGTCCTGCGAATATTTCAAAACATCCCGTCAATCATATCGCGGTAGTGTTGCGTCACAACCGGGCGCTTAATTTTCAGGGTCTGGGTCAACATTCCATTTTCGATCGAAAATGGCTCCTGAATCAACCGGAACGTGCCGATGCGATCGTCCGCGCGGTATCCAGGGCGATTTTGCACCTCTCGGTTCAATTCTTGGCGGAATAAATTTTGAATTGTCTTGCTATTCCAGTCAATTTCGTGTAAAGGGGGATTCTGAGTTTCTGCCCATTTCTGCACAGCTTCTGCATTGGGGACAATTAAGGCGCCGACGGATTTCTGGTCTTGACCTACTAGCATAATTTGGTCGATGTAGGGGCTGCGGACGCAGGCGTCTTCTATGGGCTGGGGTTCGATGTTTTCACCGTTGCTGAGGACGATCGTATCTTTGGCCCGCCCGGTCAAGATTAAGTCGTTTCCCGGTGTCAGCCAGCCCAAATCCCCGGTGTCGAACCAGCCTTCGGAGTCGATCGCCTTGGCAGTCGCTTGGGGATTAAGATAATAACCTGCCATAATTTGCGGCCCCCGCGCCAATACCAAACCGCGCTGGCCTGTGGGCAGTTGCTGTCTGGTTTCTGGGTCTACTATTTTAATTTCCGTATGGGCGATCGGCTGTCCAGCGGAACCTTTAAGATTGTGCCAAGGGCGACGCACAGTTAAAACCGGCGAAGTTTCGGTTAAACCGTATCCCACCAACAAGCCGATATTCGCTATTTCAAAGAAATTGTCTAAATGCGTTGCCAAAGAACCGCCGCCGCTAATTGCCCATTTTAAGCGTCCCCCTGTAGCTTCCCTGACTTTTTTGTAAACCAGTTTTTCGGCGAGGGCGTGTACGGGCGACAACAGAATGCTTTTGGTGCGGGCGATTAGTTTTTCGGACGCAGAAGCCGATTTCAAACTGAGAGTTAATCCTTGGCAAATGCGGCGGGATTCTATGTATTGCTGGCTGGCAGATAACAGGAAATTAACCAATTTTTGTTTGTTAGGTGGCTGTTCCCGAAATTGCTTTTGTACGGCCTCGTAAATCGATTCCCAGATGCGCGGAACGCTGACCATGTACTGGGGTTTGTAAGTTTTAAAGTCTTGTTTGAAATAGCGAATATTGGTGTAAATTTGCGTGCATCCTTGGGAAAGCAGGAAGTATTCGACGCTGCGTTCGTAGGCGTGCCAACTGGGCAGAATGCTGAGGACGCCGTCGCCGCCTTCGGGCTGGAGAATTGTGCCCAAGGTGTTGAGTTGGTGCAGCAGATTGCCGTGAGTCAACATGACGCCTTTGGGTTTGCCGGTGGTGCCGCTGGTGTAGAGGAGGGTGGCAAGGGTTTGAGGCTTGTGGTTGGTAGGTTTGAGGGGACGGTTTGCCCCTGTGGTCATCACTTGGGAAAATTTGACTGTGCTTAGGGTTTGGCTGGTTTCCGGTTCTTCGTCGGAGAGGAGGACGATGAGTTGGATGGGCAAATCTGGGAGGCGGTGTTGCAGTTTTTTCAGTAATGCCAGGTTTTCGACTACCAAGGCGGTGCTGCCGCTGTCTTGGATGATGTACAGGAGTTCTTCGGGGTCGGCGGTGGCGCCTCGAACGGCGTTGGCGCCCCCGGCCATCATGATACCTTGGTCGGCTATCAGCCAGCGGGGACTGTTGTCTGCGAAGAGGGCGACGCGGGGAGGGACTGCTTCTTCGGGATTTGGTTCGATGCCGAGGGCTTGTAAGCCGGCGGCGAATTGCTGGATTTGTTGGTACAGGTCGGTGTAGGTGAGTTTGATTTCTGGCTGGCTGTGGGGGTCGTGGAGGGCGACGGTTTGACCGAATTTTTGTTTGACGATCGCCCAAATTTCGGGTACTGATTGGATGGAACTGTAATCAATTAGGCGGCTGAGGTTAGCGCGATCGCGATCGGTCATTTGATAGGATGTGTTGTTCATAAGGATTTTTGCGATTTGTGTGAGATTAAAGTGTTGTTTGTGAATCTATTATTAATTTATATCTGAAGGGGCGCGAGCGAACCGGGACAGTTTGCATACCTGTCTGTACCTGAGAGTATCTATGTTTGGTGATTTGTTATCTTTTCATCGATCTGGTTGAGGCAGAAACCGGGTTTTTTGCAAAAATCTTCGATCGCAACTTTTAATATCGATAAAAAACCCGGTTTCTTTGGTATTTGATGCACAATTATTCATTTAGCAAACAAAGTTAAACAGAAATATATGAATTTACGAAAGTTGATAGTAGTTGCTTTGAGTGCGATCGTACCCTTATTTGGAAATGCGCTTTACTCCGAATTTGCGATGGCGCAACCGGAAAACAACAGGCGAACCTTTGCCGATTGGTGCCGCCAAAAAGCTGATTTAAGTCCAGAAACCAAACATACTGTTGATGTGTTGTTGAAGGAAGCAGGGACTAATGATTGCGATACGGGCGATCGGAAACTTTCTAGTCTCGCGACGCTCGACCTCAGCCGCAATCAGATCGGCGATATCAAACCGCTAGCATCCTTGACTAACCTGAAGAAGCTCTATCTCAGCTTCAATAAAATCACTGACATCAAACCGCTAGCATCCTTGACTAACCTGACTTGGCTAGTCATCGACAACAATACTATCGGGGACATCAAACCGCTAGCATCCTTGACTAACCTGACTGAACTTCTCCTCTACAACAATAAAATCACTGACATCAAACCGCTAGCATCCTTGACTAACCTAACTGTACTCTTCCTCGACAAAAATCAGATCGTCGGCATAGAACCGTTAGCATCCTTGACTAACCTGACTGTTCTCAGCCTTCCCAACAATACTATCGGGGACATCAAGCCACTAGCATCCTTGACTAACCTGACTTGGCTCCTTCTCGACAACAATACTATCGGGGACATCAAACCGCTAGCATCCTTGACTAACCTGGAGAGGCTCCACCTAGACAACAATCAGATCCGTGACATCAAACCGCTAGTATCCTTGACTGAGCTCAAGAAGCTCTATCTCAGCTTCAATAAAATTACTGACATCAAACCGCTAGCATCCTTGACTAACCTGACGAAGCTCGAGCTCCACGGCAATGCGATCGGCGATATCAAACCGCTAGCACCTTTGACTAACCTGACTTGGCTCGACCTCCCCGGCAATCAGATCGGGGACATCAAACCGCTAGTATCTTTGACTAACCTGACTTGGCTCGACCTCAGAGACAATCAGATCGGCGACATCAAACCGCTAGCATCCTTGACTAAACTGACCGATCTCTACCTCAGCGGAAATCCGATCGCACCCAAGACTTGTCCTCTCAAGCCAGAGTCTATCTGTACGTGGGAACCACTATCCAAACCATAAAACTTGAAAATGACGCCCGATCGCACTTAAATGTTTCAGTCGCGGCTGTGCTGCCGATCAAGTACGATCGCCAATTCTATCCTCACATCGGCTTCAGTCAGGGGGAGATTGTCGGGAAGGTCGATCGTAATTTGCATGATCGATAGTACCTTTTAATTTCAATTGTCTCTGAAGTGCGATCGTTACATATTCATTAAACTTTGATTCATACGGTGTATTCTTCAAGATTAAAACGAGTATATCTGTCAGCACTTTAACATAGCTGGGTGCTTAGGGTACACCTTAACCCAATAAAATTGAACTCTTGTGGAACAGGCATCTTGCCTGTTCATGAATCTCATGCAATATCTCAGATTTAAGCGACCTTGCGCGGTGCATCAACCATCGGCGCAGTACCAAACAAATGTCTGAGATAACTGCGACTGAGCTCTCGGTTCCAGCGCCGCAAACGCACCATCACTCGTGTGAATGTAAAAGTCAATTCCAACACCAAAGAAAGCTGTTTGAGACTAAGTGAAGTATTAAACACATCGTTACCATGCGTGCGTTCAATCTGATGGTGTTTCAGCAAAGCAATCAGGTTTTTGGTAGAGCCTTTTAGTTGATTGAAATAACTCTGGGAGAATGCCCAGCGACTGAAACCCCAAAACTTAGCCAAATGATTGAGCTCATCCTGTAAAGGCTGGGAAATTGCCTGTTGCAACGCTCCAGTTGAGTGTACCATCAACCATAAATAAACAGAAGTAGCTCCCCACTCGGTACTCAGGCGACTAATCACGTGTTTATAGGTATCTTGCCAAGCGTCACCTGTGGATTGACAGCCATTCACAGAGTTGGGTTTTACTTGCAGTTTTTCCCCTGTAAGTTGCTGGTAAATTTTCCTAAATGTCGGGCAATGTTGGCGTTCTTCTTTTTCCCAGACACCTATCTCTAGAATGTTGCCATTGTCATCAAAAATTCCTCCCATAAACCGCGCCATTTGCGGGTAAATATGCTGTAAGTAGCACCAGCTTTCTCTACCGTAGCTGCGGATGGGAGCTTCAATTTCTGCCGCACTTGCCAATATTTGCAAAAAGATTTCTGGCTTGACACCAATAATTTGGTCGCGATTGATTCTTTGCCAATCTATGGGTTCCCAAGGGCGGGGATGCGGGGTGGAAAATTGCTGGGGTAGATCGGAAAGTCGATCGCTCAAAACTTCCAATGACATATAATGGTCGATGAGCGAGTTAATCCTGGCCCGACTTTGCAAATAGCGAGGGCTTTGATACTGATTACCAGCCAAATCAATTGTATACACCTTACCAGTAGCTTTCATTGTTTCTGCCTGTTCGTGACTTTTACAGCTATTGTGCAAAAGGCATTTGGGAAGTTGCAATGAGTAACGTGCAGGCTGCTCAATTACTAGCAGTTGCCTCGACTGAGCCGAACTCAGGTGAAACGGCCTGAAGTAGGGTGAACTAAGCAACACATGATACGGCTAAGATATGCGGCAGAGTAGGCTTCCTCTAATAAATTGTCTATACTTCAGTCTTGACTAATTCCATAAGTAGAAAGTTGGTGGTGCTGGCATTGCAAAAATTTTTGATTTTTAGAACCACGTAGCACGTCTAAGCGGTTGCACATTTAAACTGTCATACAAGCATTACCCTTGTTGTAAGGATTCAGGTCTTTGATTGGGGAACAAGAGAAGGCATGAAAAAGTTACAAGAATGGGCAGATATAGCCTTACG
>NZ_JAUBRA010000102.1:0-16322 GCF_036701555.1 Microcoleus sp. Pol10D4 | reverse complement strand
GTTTTAGGTCGGGGAGTTTTTCCATTCTTTGATCTAATGTCTATCTTGTCTTCTTGTCAAGGGGGTTGAGCAATTACTAGCAAATTTATCCTTCGTAACTGAAATATTTAAGTGCGATCGGGCGTCACTGTAAACTTTTATGGTTTAAATTGTGGTTTCCACTTACAGATAGACTCTGGCTTGAGTGGGCAAGTTTTGGGAGCGATCGGATTTCCGCTGAGTTGTAACCAAATCAGGTTAGTTAAGGATTGCAATCGTTTGATGTCATTGATTTGATTGTTTTCGAGATTTATCGCAGCCAGTTTAGTCAAAGATAGCAATGGTTTGATGTCGCTGATTTTATTATTGTTGAGGTCTAACCAAGTCAGTTTAGTCAAGGATGCTAGCGGTTTGATGTCACTAATTTGATTGTTGCTGATATCTAACCAAGTCAGGTTAGTCCAAGATGCTAGCGGTTTGATGTCGCTGATTTGATTGTTGTTGAGTTGGAGAGTAGTCAGGTTAGTCAAGGATGCTAGCGGTTTGATGTCGCTGATTTGATTGTTGCCGACGGAGAGTGTAATCAGGTTAGGCAAAGATGCTAGCGGTTTGATGTCACTGATTTGATTGTTACTAATGTGGAGTGTAATCAGGTTATTCAAAGATTCTAAAGGTTTGATGTCGCTGATTTGATTACCCCAGATGAAGAGTGCGGTGAGACTCGAAAGTTTCTGATTAGCCGCATCGCACTCAGTAGTTTCTGCTTCCTTCAACAGCACCTCAACTGTATGTTTAGCTTCTGGACTCAAAGAATCTTTTTCGCGACACCATTCAGCAAATGTTTTGTTTCCCGATCGCACTTCTGCAGCCTTCGCAGACAGTCCATTTCCAGATAATGCTAAAAGCACACAACAAGTAAGTGCGATCGACCTTGGTAAATTGATATATTTCTGTGCCACTATAAGTGTCATAATCTTATATATCTAATTGAACGTTAAAGCCATCTTGCACCACAAACACAACCAATAATTGATTCAGTTTTTTTCAAAGGACTTAAGCTTTGAGGCAGAGGTTTCAACCCCTGCCGGACTGAAGGAAAGAGGGCAATATCATGTCCCTGCAAAATACCTCTTAAAAACTCTCCGAATCACCTCACTCAGGCAACTTATACTGCCCCACAATCCGCTTAGCATATTCCGGCACATGAGCCTCTAATTTATCCGGGTAATTCCGCTTCACGTACAGATAATTGCGAGTGAAATGAGAATCAATCGAAAACCGAGCATATTCCAAACCCTTCGGCCCAATTCTCTCAATAAAAACTCCCATTAACTTCGCCGCCCACATCGGCAAAGTCACTCCTTTTTCATAAGCAGGAATGCTTTGCTGAACCGCCTCTTTTCTGTTTCCCTTAGACATCACCGGCTGAGTATTTAGCTGATCAGTTACCAAATCTAACATTTCTTGCCCGGTGTCATTTCGCACCACAATCCACTGCCAGCCAAAGGGTGCGCCCATGTAGCCCACAACTAAATCTGCTAAAGAATTGACATAATCAAAACAGCTCAAACAAGAAGGAGCAAAAACATCCTTCAATTCCTTAGTATTCAAGCCAAAAAACGGCACTTTCTCTTCCGAACCATCTTCGTGTTTGAAGTGAACGTTAAAGTCTTGCATAAACTCGTAAGAAACCACCGTTTCAGGAGAGCGGCTAGTCGTGTCTAGGAATTTCTGCAAGCCTGCACGGCTGACATTATCTACGCAGGGAGTTCCCAAAACGTAGAGCTTTTCTAAACCGAGTTTTTTCTCGACTGTTCGCAAAGCTTGAATTTGACAGCCGACGCCAATTACTAACAGCCGCTTCATCCCAGATTCTTCGATTTGTTCTAATACGGAAAGATTGGGAGAGAGAGTGGGTTTGTTGACTTTAGCTGCGAGAATCTCTTCACGATTCCTAGCAATAATCGGCATCGGTTGAAAGCGGTCTTCCTTAGTATTTTGGACGCAGACAACGCCTTCTACAATTCCTTTTTCGAGCATTTCAATGGCAATTGTGCTGACGATTCCCGTCCACTGAGCGCCCTCGATCGGCTCTTTTTTCCGAGCCGCCATCATATTTTGACTGACTCCGAAATACCAATCGTCGGGATTGTCGAGATTGCGCGATCGCCCGTGAATCTCTTCTTCCAGTTCCGCGATGTGCTGTGTTAAGAAAGCACAAGATTCCTTGACATAATGGATGTAATATGTATCGCACAAACCGCATTCGCTGCAAAGTTCTTTAGCGGGGCGGCGGCTACCCGGTTTCAGGGCCTTGGATTTTTGGTGCTTAGTAGAATCTGTTGCGGTCATCTAAATTACTTATTTTATGCAGATATGGCTTTTGTTAGGATATCACAGCAATTTCCGTTGATTTACCTCCTTTATTCTTTCTTTCAGTCCTCCCAGGCGGACGCAAGCTTGTGCGGGAGCAACTTCGGTTCGCCCGAAATTGGCGGTTTTCAAAGCTTAAAAAATATTAGTCAGGACTTACCTAGGTTGCGTTAGAAACCCGGTTTCTTCCTGAATACATTGCTGTTAAACCTAAGATTTATGGTAAAAACCGGGTTTCTTTGTGTAGTTTTGGTAAAAAAATTCGGTTTCAGAGCATCGCCGTGCATCCAGGAGTGTTTGTGTAAGTCCTATTAGTATCAATCCGGATCTAGCGGGCGATCGCGGGAATACATAGCCAAATAAAGCTATAAAAAAATGGTAAAAATGTTTGTGACAACAGCCGTCGCTGGCATCATGATGAATCTCGCAATTTCGAGCTTAGGATTTGCTGCTTTAGTTCGTCCTGTTCCCGCTATGAATCAAACTGTTGTGACTCTAGAAAGAATGCTCAGCGCGACACAAAAGCCGGCGGCGCTGAACTATTCGCGCCTGGGGATTGGCGGCGTTCGGTTGGGGATGTCTGTAGAAGAGGCAAAACGTAAGTTGGGAAAACCGCAGCGCGACGAAACTAAACCTGCTGGGCCTGGCATCGGCGGCAAGATTCGCACGCTAACCTACTCAGGATTGACGGTAGCAGCATGGGAGGGCAAAGTTTATTTAATTTCTGCTACCAATCCCAAGTTTCTGACAATTGATGGTGTCAAGCTAGGAGATAACCGCCAAAAAGTCGTTAAAACTTACGGTTACGGGTCGCAATCCGTGCAGGGTGGAGTGACTCGATTGACTTACAGCAATGACCAAAAGGCTTCTAATTTGATTGTGGAAATTAAGGGCGATCGCGTGCAAAAAATTATTGTGGGTACGCAGCTAAACTGAAATATTAAACCACATTGCAAAAGTCCCGGTTCACAAGTTTGTAGTAAGGACTTTATTTCTTATTTCTTAGGATTTTTAGCCTTTCTGTGAGTTGACTGGAGGGCTTTTTCCTCATGTGCGTGAAGCGTAGCTATCCCGTAGGGAATCGCCCGCGTCTCCTTAATCCTCTTCATCATCATCCGACAATTTTGTCATTTCCTCAGCAATTAGTGTCTGAAAATCCTCTCCGCAGTGAACGTTGAGATGGATTGCAGCACTCAGGAACTCTGCTAGAATTTCAGCTTTTTGTCGATCGCTCAAATCCGGTAACTGAAGCTGATGGATTAAAGTAATCACATTTTGACACTCAGTACCCAATTCATCAATTAACGTTCTCAGTGTATAATTAGTTACAGAAATTGTCCGATCGCTAACTTGCATCTTTATTTACCCAATCGTTTTAAAGCTTGCTGAATTCCTTTCTCAAAAGCTCGAATTTCACTTTCCCAATGCCGGATTAAGCCTTCATCGGGAAAATCCTTCTCATATTCCAGTCTAATCTTTTCTTCATGTTCTGCAATCCGCTTGTTCAACGAACGAAGAGCTTTTTTGTGATTTTTATTCCCCATAGAGTCTCATACCCATACAAAAAAGTAGAGACGCGATATCGCATCTCTACAATAATTCTAAATAAGGTGCACCGAGTGCACCCTACCAATTAGCGGTTCTGGGGAACAGGAGCACTCGGTGTTCCAGAAAAAGTCGCCTCACCAGTCTTAGCCCGCTTTTTGATCAAGATAGGCTTGACGCTGTTTTCTCCACCAATCGGGGGATCTTCTTGTTGAGCGTAATCCGCGCCCATCCAAGCAGGACGGCTTTGGTCGAAAGCCATTTGCAAAGCAGCAGCGGCGATCGCGTGGGAGTCGTACTCCTCAGATAACTGAGACACCAGAGGCAAGAAAGATGCCATGCGTTCGCCAGCCAAAGCTTCGCGAACTTTACCCTGCATCTTTTCCAACTGACGTGCTTCAATTTGCGCCCGTGTCGGAATGTTTCGTACCGTCAAGCTCGATCGCACGTGGCGTTCAATCAAGCGCAGTTTGCGGCGATCGACCGGTTGAATCAGCGTAATCGCCGTTCCTTCGCGACCAGCCCGGCCCGTGCGTCCGATCCGGTGAACGTAACTTTCCACACTATCGGGCAAATCGTAGTTAATAACGTGAGTCAAGTGATCCACGTCCAAACCCCGCGCCGCAATATCAGTCGCCACTACCCAGCGCACCTGACATTGGCGGAACCGATGCAACAAGCGTTCCCGCTGTGCCTGATTCAAATTACCGTGATACTCGTCAACGCTGTGACCTGCTGCTTGCAGTTGGCTGGTGAGTTCCGCCGCCGACTGCCGAGTCCGCACAAAAATCAGTGCAGATTCCGGGTCTTCCATTTCTAGAATTGGCTGTAGGGCTCTTGCCTTCGACCAGCCACGGGGAATCATGTACACGCCTTGGCTGATGCGCTTTGGCGTTGCTTTTGGCTGTTCTACGGTGACGTTGACTGGGTTACGCAAATGCCGCGCCACCAATTTCCGAATGGAAGCTTCCATCGTCGCCGAGAAAAATGCCGTTTGACGTTCTTTTGGTGCAGCATCCAAGATTTTTTCCACATCTTGGATAAAGCCCATGCTCAGCATTTCGTCAGCTTCATCCAAAACCAGCCACTTTATCTTGTCTAGTTTCAGGCTACCGCGGCTCAGCATATCCAATATGCGTCCGGGTGTACCGACGACGACGTGCACGCCGCGCTTCAAACGCTGCATTTGACGATCGATCGATTGACCGCCGTACACTGTCAGAACTTGCAGAGAGCGACCCACTTTTACCGGGCCGTCGCTGCTGATGCCGCTCAAATCACGGATGGCTTCAGTTACTTGCATCGCCAATTCGCGAGTCGGCGTCAGCACCAGTGCTTGCACCGCAGTTACATCTAAATCAATCCGCTCCAAGATGGGCAACGAGAATGCTGCCGTTTTGCCTGTCCCTGTTTGGGCTTGACCCACAACGTCGCGACCTGCTAACAGGTGCGGAATTGCTTGTACTTGGATGGGAGTAGGTTCTGTAAAGCCTAGTGTTTCCAGATGGAGAACGAGTTCTTCCGAAAGACCTAAGCCTTCAAACAATAAATTCATTAATGCTCCTAATAACGAGTCTTAGCCTTCTAAGTTGCCCAACTCGGATGCGGATTTCTGCTCTAGGGCAGGAACTCATAAGAGTTCTTTATGGTGCTGCGCCTGCGCGCACCTTCTTAAATAGCAATCGAGTATAGGGCAGCTCCGTCGATGGTGACTAAATTTACCAATTCGACAGCCGTCTTTGATTTTGTGACATCACCGATACCAACCGCCAGGGGTCGGGTTATAGGCTTCCAACATTCTTAAAATAGGACATTGGACTTCCTGTGAGGTACTTGCAAGCTTTCCCTCTTAGGCATTTTATAGTGAGGATCATGACCAGCCCCACTTCACTACATAGTAGTAACAGGTTGTTTGGTTCAGGCGCTATCCCGCAATCCGTCGCCTGCGGGATTGAGCAGGGGATGGGGCGACCGTTACCGCCTATCCATCTCAACACTCTTTCGGGATACCGTTGTGGTGTAGGGCGGACGGCGAAGCAATCTCAAATTATCCCCGCTTATTTCTGGCTTGTTATCATCATAACTCTTTACATTCAGAAACAAAACATTAAATTCGTTAAAATTTTCCGATCGTTCTGTAGAGATAACCGCACCCCGAGGGGGAGCGTCGATTGCCAGATAGGGGCTAAAAAAGTTTAGGCTCCCTTTGCTACATATCTTTGCACAATATTGTACAAACCGTTACTTTTGCTGCACAATCCGCTAATCATTTTTGGCTGGTGTCCGGTTTTTGTTCGCCACACCGCCGATCGCGACAGTTTCAGCAACACTTACACTTGACCGTAGAGGTCGTAGACATCTGCACCAGTAACTTTCACAGATACGATTGAACCCAGCCGCGCTTCTCCTGTGACGTAGACGAGTCCATCTACTTCTGGGGAAAACCGAGCGGATCTACCAATCAACTCGCCTGTCTCTGGTTGTTCTTGTTCTATCAGGACATCAACTACCTGACCGACAGACTCTTGATTCTTCTTCAATGATATAGGTTGTTGTGCCGCCATTACCGCATTGCGCCGCATTTCCATTATTTCTGCAGGTATTTGCTGGGGCAAGCTGAAGGCTGGGGTTCCTTCTTCTGGCGAAAATACAAAAACTCCTACGTGATCGAATTCGTGGCGCTTGACAAATTCCAGCAAGTGTGCTGCGTGTTCCTCGGTTTCGCCTGGGAAGCCGACAATAAAAGTTGTTCGCATCACAGCGCCGGGAAGTGCTGCTTTGAGCCGATCGACTATAGCATCATTGATCCCAGCTTGAAAAGGCCGATTCATCGCCCGCAGAATTTCCGGGTGCGAGTGTTGCAGGGGTAAATCCAAATACGGCAAAACGTTGGGCGTTTCGCGGATGGCTGCGACAACTTGCGGAGTCAAACCTGTAGGATAGGCGTAGTGCATCCGAATCCAAGGCACATCTACTTTACCCAAAGCGCGAAGCAGTTCGGCTAGTTTCGGTTCGCCATAAATATCTTTGCCGTAGTTGGTGGTAATTTGAGAAATTAAGATAATTTCTTTTACCCCTTCCGACGCCAATTGCTTAGCTTCCGCGACGATAGATTCGATCGTCCGCGACCTTTGATTTCCGCGCAAGTGCGGGATAATGCAAAATGCACAGCGATAGTCGCAGCCTTCTGCTATACGCAGATACGCGACACCTTCCGATGTCGTGCGGTAGCGGGGAGTAGTTTCGTCAGCGATGTAAGTAGGTTCTGAGGAGACGAGGGAAACTCGATCGCCCTTTTCCACCTGCTGCATAACATCGACGATTTTATGATAGTCGCCAGTGCCGACAATTGCGACTGCTTCCGGCAATTCATCCAGCAATTCCTGCTGAAAATGCTGTGCCATGCAGCCGGTGATGACTACTTTTTTATTAGCTTCTGCCAATTCTACCAAGGTGCGGACTGACTCTTCTCGCGCCGCTTGGATAAAACTGCAAGTATTGACTACAACATAATCGGCTAATTCTTCATTAGAATCGACTTGATAGCCCGCTTGAGCCAGCAAGCCAATCATGTGTTCGGTATCGATGCGATTTTTTTCGCAGCCGAGGTGAGTAAATGCGATCGTTGGCTTCGTTGCCATGCAGTAATAGTTAGTGTTGCGCTATTTCTAAGAACGTTTTATGATATCACACAATTAAAAAAATTGCAATGTGTATGTGGAAGCTCTGGACTGTTGTGGTGTTCGCAGTTGTTGTGTGATATTTGTGCGATCGTGGGCGAGATGAGAATTTTCAGGCTTTGTGCGATCGTACTTTCCCGCTTTTTCGCTGCCAGATTTTGACCCAATTGTCAGGTTTTGGTGTCGTCGGAAGGCTTCGACAATCTTACGCCCTTTGCATAATTTCGACTTGCTAGTTCGGCAAGCCAGCCAGAAAAATCTTCTCTGCTGTTAAGCTCAATTCTGGAAAAGCCAGCGACTCAACATTCTCGCTTCCCCTAAACTGTTTTACCTGATACTCCCCATCTACTAGCTGGTAAATCGAGAGAGTGGGTTGTTTGGGATTGCCGATAAACTTGCGACCGCCTAAACCAAGATAGTCTACAATCCAGTATTCGGGAATGCCCATTTCTTCATAGTCGGAAGCTTTGAAAAAATAATCATCCCGCCAGTTCGTACTGACCACCTCTACAGCTAGTCGCACCGAAGAGCCCATCGTGATGACTGATTCTTTTTTCCAGCGCGGTTCGCTTGCAAGTGCGGTTCGGTCTAGGACAATTACATCTGGCTGGTAGCCAGATTCGTTACGCGCCAGCTTGAGCAAGCAATCACCAGGGATTGAGTAAGGCAATTGCAGTCGTCTGATTTCAAAATTGATTTCACCTGAGATGAAACCTGTAACGTCGGAATGGTCGCCAGTTCCTAAAGGCATTTCAACAATTACTCCATTGTGTAATTCGTACTTGTGGACAGAGTTCTCTGGATACCAAGCAACGAACTCATCAAATGTGATTGTTTTGGATATGGTTTGGATCATGTTGCGGTTTCCTCCGTCTGGTGATTAGTATGCGAAAAGCTAGAAGATGACACAAGTCTTTTCCGTAAAATACGGAAAAGACTTGACATAGGAAGTGAAGTTTGCTATTTATGTGACCCACAATATCAAAATACAGATCGCGCCGATCGACTGAATCTGAAATTAGTATCTAGGCGATCGACCGTTGTGAGCGAACGCACTCGATTAGAACAAATCTGCTGAGATTGACAAAGTGCGATCGTCATTTCAGAAATTTTGTGATGTTTTAGCTACTCTTATCCCGAACTTAGGTTAAGTTATGTCCTTCAAATTCTCCCATTGCTCCAACTCGAGCAGGATCAGCTAACACAACCCAACTTTTACCTAGAAACACCGATAAGTCAGCAAATTGCTGGGTTGATCAATCTTGAAAAGTTTGAGTCATTAGTTTCATCCTCACATTTATTTATATTAAGGCATTTTGCAGCATACTCTGAAACAAAGTATCCAGAGAAATTCCTGATGCTTTGGCCATAACCGCAATCACGCTTTTTTCGGCCAAACAACAGTACAGCCCCGCTTCTAAAAACCAAGGTTTTCCATCGGGGTCGATGCGAAAATCAAATAAACTGTAGTGGCGACAGCCCAAAGCGATGTGGCATTTTCTGGCCTCGGCCCAAACTCTCTCGGTAATCGGATCGCTCTTGTCAACTACCCACGGCTTGGTACTATTTTTAGTGGAACCAGTCAAGCTACCATCCTCATTTTGTTGGAGCTTATCGGCATAAGTCCGAATCGGTTGGGTATCAGGATCTACAGGATACTCTTCCAGCGGCAAACAGACTAGCTCGCCATCTTGGACAATAATCCCACAGCGAACTTCTCTACCCAATTCAATGAATTTTTCTACTAGCACTTCCTCTGAATGAGTCAATGCTGTCTGCAAAGCCGCATCATAGTCAGCAGCATTTTTAACTAAGGCAACTCCCAGAGAATTATCCGCATTCAGTGGCTTTACCACCACCGGAAAATCAATTGAAGGTCTCACGCCCGCGCGGACAACTTCTCCCAACGGTACGCTTACCCCAGCGGCCGCTACTACTGCCCTAGCCTTCGCTTTGTTAGCAGTCAGTGACATCACCTCTGGGGTATTACCCACGTAAGGAATATTCAGCAGATCGAACAAGGCTCGGTATTGAGTCATGCCGGGGATGCAAAACATCTGCGGTACCATTACGTCAATCTTTAGCTCTGTCAGCACCTGTACAGCGCCCGCTAGAGACATGGGATTAGCGGCCGCGATCGCACTCGGATCCAGAGAGGTGGGAAAACGCCATTGACCACCGGGAGAAATATAGGCTATATGAAATTCATAGAGTGCTGGATTAGCAGTTTGCTCCAGACAATATGGGGCATAAAAGCGCGACAATTTATCGTAAAATTCACTGTCTGCCGCTCCGACTAAATGCAAAACCCGTAATACTGACATACTCAATCTCCCCCTATTTACAGAATTATTCCACTATGAAAATAAACTTTCATCCACTCTTTCGGCTGACGCAAATTTCTCCATAACAACAAGGGAATGTGCCAATGATGCACCATAAAAAACGGTAGCGGATCGTCCCACTCGAAGATGGCATCTTTGCCTTGGGCGATTATTTTTAACCGCTCATAAACTTGCTTGGGCGACCACAAATGAGTCACCAATCGCCAAATTTCCTGGTAAATCCAGTAAGTCGGGCGACTAGATGCCAAAGGCTGCACTGTCTGCGGTAAAGGGTTCGGTTCCAAATAAGCTTTTGCCACATCGGGATGGTTGTAAAACATCGTGATGGCTGTATGGGTGCGCGGGTTGCATTCGATCGCGTAAATCTCTCCATCATCCGCCGCTTCAATGAAATCAAAAGAAACTTGTCCTGTCAGATTGAGACTCTTGGCAAACTGACGAATCCAATTTTCGATATCCGGGCGATCGATATGCTCGTAATTGAGCTGAAACGCCGATGATTTGCAGCAACAGTGCAACTGAAGATGACCGTTACGGACGGTACTGTGAGTGCAGTATTCTTGCCCTGGAATATACTCTTGCATAATCCAAGGTTTACTCTCGGAAATTGGTAATGAGTTGACAAAAGCGGCTGTTTCTGCTGGGGTCGCGCAGGGTAACTTAGTGAGATCAAACCTGTGGACACAATCGTAGGGAATACTTTTGATAATATATGGACGCTGTGCGTCACTAAAATCAAAATCGATTACTTGTTGGGGATTAGTAATGCGGTAGGACTTTGGAACTCGCAGCCCCAACGCTTCGGCGGCGGTGGTCAACTCATACTTATCATCCAAACGTTGCAGAGTTTCGACATCTAGCTGCATTACCGTACAGTGAGGAGAAAGTACCTTTTTGGCTTTGGCATCGTAGTAACTGCCCTCTGGACTACTGACGGGAACGTAAACATTAACTTTCTCTTGTTGGACAATTTTTAAGAGTGCTTGAGGGTATTCCTCTGCCTGGAGATTTGGTACTGTGTAAAAGCGATCGACTGCCCAAGAGAATCGATTACCCATCAGCCTGTATTCGTGGGTTTCAACCAAAATTACCCGATGACCGGCCTTATGGAACGATCTCGCTAGCTGTAATGCTTTGGTCGTCTTGCCGCCGTTAATCAAAATCGTTTGGGGAGACTCGGCGATCGTTCGAGACTGAAACGGTTTGAGGATGATCGATCTCAGTAGGGCGATCGCTGTTAAAGCTAGATTCAGGGGCAGTACCAATAGCAGCAAAATAAAGGTTGCTATGGTTTTGACTGATGTCTGGAAGCGCCTAGTAGTCGTCGCGTTTGTTTCCTGTTCAGATGGCATCGCTGCCCTTGAAACGGTTTCGATCATACTTTTTTACTAAGTAAATACCCTAATTAGCGGTGGTTTTTGAATGATTAAACCGCTGTTGAAGCTACGCAGGCGCAGAGTCTCCAGAACAGAGAGATAAATCATGCCGGTGAAGCGCGGATTTGATATTACGCACGGGTGGTTAAAAACCGGGTTTTTTGACATCGGACTTCGTTACAGCCCGCCGAATAGGGCAAAAAACCCGGTTTCTTTGGTTTTGACGCCTAAGTTTTGTTCTACTAAACGCGCCCAATTAAAGTCCATCCATCTCTGGGCGGCAGTAACACTTGCTCTAGGCGCGGATCGATCGTCAACTAGAGCCTGTCTGATGTGAGATAAGGGCTATCAATTGCTATAGCCATCCTAAATCATTTGTGAATTTCTTACTCCCTCCCCTTAGTAAGGGGAGGGCTGGGGTGGGGGAAAAAATTTACAACTCCTGCAAGGATTGCTATAGTCCGAGGCGACTCATTAACCCTGATAAATCACAGGGAAAATCGCTAACTGCGGAGCCGACTAAATGCAAAACCCGTAATACTGACCTACTCACTCTCCCCCTATTTCCACAAGTTCACCAATATTAAAATCAATCCTAATCCACTCATTCGTCTTCTGTAAATCTGCCCATAACAACAAGGGAATGTGCCAATGATGCACCATCAAAAACGGCAGCGGATCGTCCCACTCGAAGATGGCATCTTTGCCTTGGGCGATTATTTTTAACCGCTCATAAACTTGCTTGGGCGACCACAAATGAGTCACCAATCGCCAAATTTCATGGTAAATCCAGTAAGTCGGGCGACTAGATGCCAAAGGCTGCACTATCTGCGGTAAAGGGTCTGGTTCCAAATAAGCTTTTGCCACATCGGGATGGTCGTAAAACACCGTGATGGCTGAATGGGTGCGCGGGTTGCATTCGATCGCGTAAATCTGTCCATCATCCGCCGCCTCCATGAAATCAAAGGAAACTTGTCCTGTCAGATTGAGACTCTTGGCAAACTGACGAATCCAATTTTCGATATCCGGGCGATCGACATTCTGGTAATTTATCTGAAACGCCGACGATTTGCAACAACAATGCAACTGAAGATGACCATCACGAATTGTACTGTGAGTGCAGTATTCTTGCCCTGGAATATACTCTTGCATAATCCAAGGTTTACTCTCGGAAATTGGTAAAGATTTCACAAACGCGGCCGTTTCCGGCTCAGTTGTGCAGGGTAACTTCGTCAGGTCTAACCTGCGAATAGAATCGTAGGGAATACTTTTGAGAATATATGGACGCTGTGCGTCACTAAAATCAAAATCGATTACTTGCTGGGGATTAGTAATTCGGTAGGACTTCGGAACTCGCAGCCCCAACGCTTTGGCGGCTGTTGCCATCTCATATTTATCATCCAAACGTTGCAGAGTTTCGACATCTAGCTGCATTACCGTACAGTGAGGAGAAAGTACGCTTTTGGCTTTGGCATCGTAGTAACTGCCCCCTGCACTGCTGACGGGAACGTAAACATCAACTTTCTCTTGTTGGACAATTTTTAAGAGTGCGTGAGGGTATTCCTCTGTCTGGGGATTTGGTACTGTGTAAAAGCGATCGACTGCCCAAGAGTAACGATGACCTGTCAGCCAGTATTTGTGGGTTTCAACCAAAATTACCCGATGACCGGCCTTATGGAACGATCTCGCTAGCTGTAATGCTTTGGTCCTCTTGCCGCCGCCGACCAAAATCGTTTGGGGAGACTCGGCGATCGTTCGAGACTGAAACGGTTTGATGATGATGGATCTCAGTAGGGCGATCGCTGTTAAAGCGAGATTCAGGGGCAGTACCAATAGCAGCAAAATTAAGGTTGCTATGGTTTTGACTGTCTGGAAGGGACTATTCGTCGCGTTTGTTTCCTGTTCAGATGGCATCGCTGCCGTTGAAACTGTTTCGATCATAATTTTTTACTAAGTAAATACTCTAATTAGCGGCGGTTTTTGAATGATTAAACCGCTGTTGAAGCTACGCAGGCGCAGAGTCTCCAGAACAGAGAGATGGATCGTGCCGATGAAGCGCGGATTTGATATTACGCACGGGTGGTTAAAAACCGGGTTTTTTGCTCGGACTTCGTTACAGCCCGCCTGGGCAAAAAACCCGGTTTTTTTGGTTTTGACGCCTAAGTTTTGTTCTACTAAACGCGCCGAATTAAGGTCAATCCATCTCTCAGCGGCAGTAACACTTGCTCTACGCGCGGATCGTCAACTAGAGCCTGGTTGAATTTGGCGATCGCCACTCCGTTCTCAGTAGCAGTACCCGACAAATATGGCTGTCCCTGCATCAAAGTGTTGTCGGCGCAGATCAAGCCATTGGGAGCCAACAGCCCAGTGGTGAGTAGTAAATCGAGATAATCTGTGTATCCAGCTTTATCGGCATCGATAAATACCAGATCGAACACTTCTCCATTAGCCGCCAATTCTTTCATGGTTTCTAGAGCCGGTGCCACCTTCACTGAGATTTTGTGACCGGCTGTAGATTCTTGAAAACACTTTTGGGCAAATTCAGCTACATAAGCATCTACTTCGCAGGCTACCACCACTCCATCCACCGGCAGTGCTTCCGCCATCGCTAGTGCTGAGTACCCGGTAAACATCCCTATTTCCAGTACGCGCTGCGCTTTGGTGAGATGGACGAGAAATTTCAGCATTTGGCCTTCGAGATGACCCGATAGCATTTCCTGTTCCAACTGCCGCACTGTCTCGCCGTCAGAGAATCGCTTACTCCAATCTTCTGATTGGGTGCGCTTCACTAACGTGGCTAAGGCAGGAGATTCCGGCGTGGTACAAAGATCCAGGTACGGATCGAGACCATTTGCCAATTCGTAAGCTTGTTGTAATTCTGCCTTGAAAGCTCGATCGAGATTATCGATTTTTTCTACTTGCGAGGCGAGACTTTCGAGTTTAGCCGCTAAAATCCCGACTGGGGTAACGGGTCTCATGGTCATACCCCGGCTGTGGAACGAGTTCCAACTTTCTGCAATACCACATACATATCCTCGCCATCACCATTGCGCGGATAGCCTTGACAGATTTCTCGATGCACCGCTAGGGCTTCATCCAACTCAGTTCGAGTCAAATCGTTCATGAAAAAGCAGTCACCAATGGGGCAGGGAGCTGCAGCGCGTTGAAGGCCATCACGGGTACGACTGATCGATGTTGTGGCTTTCCAGAGCAGTTCTGATGTGAGATAAGGGCTATCAATTGCTAGTCCGAGGCGGCTCATTAATCCTAAGATCCGATCGCGAGCGGCGATCGAAATGTAGCCCCGCTGCCCAGCAATAGTCGCCGAAAAAGCCATATCGATGGCGACACTGTGGCCGTGGAACATCGGAATTTCCGGTGTTAGTTCCAGCGTCGGACTCCAGGTGTGACCATAGGCAATGACCCGATCCAAATCTAGCTCGTGGAGGTTTGGTACTTCTAAGGCCAGCATCGACTGAATCGCGTTGTAGGTTAAGCGATGGGCCACTTCGCGCAGTTCAGATGTGCCGTCTAAATAACCAAAATGGCTGTGCAGCAATGCTTCGCCGTAGTTTTCTAACAACTCGAAGATTTCTTTGTTGCCTACTACGGCGATCTTAATTAACTCTGCCATGCCGTTTCGTATTTGGTCGATCGGCAGAGTTTTCAGAAAGGAGAAATCTAAAATTACTTTCTGCGAAGCGTGGTAAGCACCGAGGCGGTTTTTCAGCTTACCGTGGTTCACAGCTACTTTGATTGCCACACTGGCATCAATTAGCCCAATTAAGGTTGTCGGTACGCGAATGTAGTTAGTCCGACGGCGATAGGATGAGCAGGCAAAACCAGCTACGTCAGTAGTCAATCCACCACCGACTACCAAAACAGGCTCCTTCCGCACGAGTCCGAAATCAACGAAGGCATCTATGATGCTTTCAAAAGTTTTTAACGTCTTATCAGGTTCCTTGATATTAACTGGAAAGACTGTTAAATCTATCTCGTGATGCTTGAAATAATCCTGCATCTGTGCACCATACAGACGATAGACTGTTTCATCTACGACCATTAAACAGCGACCGAATTGGCGGTAACTATCGGCAATCTCAGGATTCTCCAGCTTGAAAGCACCATCGACGTATAGCAGGCTGAAATCTATTTTTTCGTACCCCTCAATCTGAAAAGCTCGATCGGTAGCTGTAAAGGTAGCTTGAATGTCACCCATAAATTTTTTGCACTTTCGTGTTGATAAGTAACTGTAAGTATTCAGGTAGTAGCAAAAACGCTGAATTTTTTTGCAGGAAAGCTTTCTAGGCATTCGATTGACAAAATTGTCTTCGATATAATCTCAGAAATTAATCTAGAAAGTTGTTTTCAGTGCTGTTTATTAAGAAGAGGTTAAATACTTATTATACAGCACTTATACCTAAATTCCTGCTAAGATAGAGTTTAGATAACCTCAATACTTACACCTCAGTTAACATAACGGATTTCAGATATTTATTCAATCTTGTTCAACACCAAAGCTCGATAATACCTCTTAAGGAATAGACGATAATCTAGCAATTCCACATTATTCAAAAGTTTAGGAGGATATCGGTCTTTGAGAAGGTTAGCTCACAGTAAAGTATTTGCTTATCTTTGTTTATGTATGCTACTATTCTCTACATGGCATATGTACCACTCAGAAAAGCAGTCGAATTTCTGGGCTTGCATCCACACACCTTAAGAAAATATGCAGACCAAGGGAAGATCAAAAGCATCAAAAACGAAGCAGGGCAACGACTCTACGATGTCGAGTCCTACCAGCGCGGTGCAACTAGAACTACCGTTGTTTGCTACTGTCGCGTCAGTTCACCAAAACAGCGAGACGACCTCGCTCGACAAACTGAATTCATGCGACAACAATACCCCGACGCCGAAATCATCCAAGATGTCGGCTCAGGACTCAACTTCAAAAGAAAAGTGCGATTCGTTTAACCTAAAACAAGCCAAAAGGCTTGTGGGACGGTTAGCCTAACTGCTCAGGC
>NZ_JAUBRA010000101.1:0-16358 GCF_036701555.1 Microcoleus sp. Pol10D4 | reverse complement strand
ATAGTTGGGATTTTTAGCATTCTGGTTGTCCCGTCCTTTTTTGGGATTGGGATTTCCCGTAGTCCTTGATGATGCCAGTTACCTGCCGATTCTTTAAGTATTGTTTCTAGGTCGAAACGTCCTGTAAAGTCCAGGGATTTTACACCATCAATACCTGCTGTTTTCTTGCCAGCGTTTAGCTGTGTTACTTGTCGAATTGCTAAAAATCTAGCCGCTTTGGATTTCAGAATAAGTCTTTGCAGTGACCGTGCTTTCCGCTTGTTTCCTGCTTGAACCGCTTTGAACACTCTCTTTTGTAGGCGAAATAAATCTTTGCGGAATTTCTTCCACGGTAGATTCTTCCAAGATTCACTGGTATTGCTACTGTGCCTAATCATGCTCTGCTCTATTAAGTGTTTTCTGAATACCTTGCGAGAATTACTTCGCATCCTACCCGACTTGAGAGGGTTCCGTATCTCATCTTACCTACATGGAAATCGACGTATCCATGACTCTTAAGTCGTTTTTCTTCGTTCCCTCAGATGATTGATTGTTCCGTTAGGTGTAGCCATTTTAACTATCAGAAACCCAGGATTCTAAACGCTATTCAGGGAAGATGCGTCGGGTTTTTAGCTCTGATGAGGTCAGGGTTTTTTAAGTTATGCCCTGCCTATGTGTAAGTTACTTTTCTAGGCTCGGTTTCACCGTAGGAACTCCCTGTTAGCACCAGTGTCAGCCCATAACGGCCGTCTGATTGTGCCCTGCTCCCAGCTTCACTCTCCAAGAATTGAGCTTGGTCGGTGTGGGCAGATAAGGAGTCACGCATGAATCTTGCGGGAAGGACTTGCACCTTCATCAATCTGAGAGTTCAGTGCTCAACCTAGGGGTCAAGTTTCACTGGATTAGTTATTTACGGATTGATTACCGAGATTCACTAATCAACGAATCGCACTCCCGGACACATTGAGGTCTTTGATCACTACTGTGCCGTGGTTTTTGGCAAGCAATGTCGTTAACTGGTGCAACGTATTTTTGCGAATGTTAGCTATTTTTATGTGCAATCTCGCTATCTTAAGCTGTGCCTTTTTCCAATTGCGTGAGCCCATAGTTTTATGGCGAGTGAGCCACTGCATTCTTGACAACTTGGTTGCGTACTTTTTGTAGGATTTTGCTCCGACCATCACTTCACCTGTTGAAAGAGTAGCTAATGCTTTAATGCCGAGGTCAACTCCCACAATACTTGTTTGACATGACTCTTGCTGTTCTACGTCAAATCTGAAACTGATAAACCACCTGTCTGCTTGACGGGATATTGTACAAGACTTGGTTAATACTTGTGGCAACCTTTCGTAAGTCTTGAGAATGCCAATTACAGGAACTTGGATTTTGTTGTTACCCAAAATTTTGACTGTTCCTTCTAACGTGAAAGAGTCGCGCCGCCCTTTTTTCTTAAATCTCGGTACTCCCGCAGTCTTGTTAAAGCACCGCTTCCAAGCTTGGCGCAAAGTCATTAATGCCTGTTGCGGTGTAGATTTACTGCACTCGTAATACCACGGATTTTCTGATTTCACCAGGGTTACTAACAGTTTGTGCAGGTCAATAGCGGTGGGAAAGTTAAGTTTTTCATCGGGATGGGATTTGTTATACTCAAGAATGTTTTTGGTTAGCCACAATCCCCAATTCCAAGCATGGCGTGCTACTCCACAGTGCTGGGCGAGCATAGTGCGCTGCCTGTTATTCAGTTTCAATTCTGTTTTGAAGCCTAACAGCATTGTTACCTCTTGCTCGCTTTGAGTCACACTATATACTGATTCAATCCCTACTCATTTATTATGAAATGAGTAGATGTGAATAGGATTTTGGTTACAGCTTCTCACCCCATATTCTCGTTGAAACCCGGTTTTTTGGGGCAGGCGCGTCCAATTTAATTTTTCACTTTTTAATCTTTAATTGTCGCTCTCCTTCCACTTTGGCTTTTGACTTGTTAATTGCTAATTGCTAATTTCTGGTTTCCCCTTACCGTTAAAAGCTCCCACCTTTATATTTTACGAGGTCTAATGACATAAGGTGCAGCCACCGATCGGGCTAGCGCTGCGGAATCCAGTCCGGCATCGGGCCTGTAAACTCCTGCCCAAACAGCAAACAGGTTATTTGCTAACTCTACAATTTTTGCATCGCTGCCAGTTCCCCAGAGCGAAGGTTCTCGGCCGTCGGCTAGCTGCTGCGAATTAACCTCAACCGAAGATACCTGTCGCCATTCTACAGGAATCCCACCAACACCGTTATAAGCTCCAGACAAAGCTCCCGTCAAAGCGCAGGTTATTTGTCCGGCTATACCACAGCGGGCAGCACGCACCACTGACAAGCGCAAGTCTTCTGGGGTGTTCAAAAAGCAGTAGAAAGCTAAGGCAATGGGAATGAAATTTCCTGGGTTGACAATTGACTCGGTTTGTAATTTTTTCTCACCTTCGCCCTGTCTTTCTCGCAAAGCTGTGGCGCTTTTGCACAGATGAGTGGCGGCTGTTTCTAAATCGGCTCCCTTTTCTAGTAGTATTTGCACTTGCAGCAGCAGCTCTGTTAAGGCATTATCTGTTTTCAGGTAGGCAAGTGTTTGCTCGATCGCTGTCGCTGGGTCAAGTTTTTCTTTAAGAGATCGGGCGATCGTATATGCTACTGCTAAAATTGCTGTTTCCCATTCTGGCTGGTTTTCGTTGTCCCAAACCTCTATCGCCAGCATGATTTTTTCTCGCAGCTTGGCTTTATTTTCGTGAAAAAACATCGCCGATGGCAGCGCAGCAACTGCAGCTTCACCAGGGTTAAGCAGGGTTTGAAACTCACTGTTGCGGGGATGGTAGATTTCCGACTTGGCAAATGCTTCCCAAGTATCGCGCCAATCTTTTAAATCTAAACCCCTACACCGAATTAAACTTTGAGCACACGCTACCGCAAGTCTCCCGCATTCGGATGAGTCTTTGCCACTTGGGATTTTACTGTTGACAGAATTCAACGCCAATGTTGCCCCTCTTAGGGTCAATTGTTGGTGTTTCGTCAGTTGTAAAATCGGCTGCAACTCTTCTGTTTCGGGGGGAATACCCACGAGTTGCCTCTGGTATTGCAGGCCTATAGAGTCTCCTAAAACTGCCCCCAAGATGGTTCCTTGAAACTTGCTCAACAGGGAATGCCGCATTTGAATTTAACTCAAGTTGTTAGTAATTGGTAATTGGTAATTGGTAATTTAGAATTCTTCTTGGTTTGCTTCTTTACCTAGCTCTTTTGATTAATTTGAATTCCGCCCAAACATATAAGGGCTGGTTTTCCATCTAAAACCTGCCCTCATCCGATCGCTACCATCGGTAAATTTTTAATTTTTAATCAGGTAACTAACTAGAGCTTGCAGCCCCAGCCGATAACTTTCTGAGCCAAAACCGCTGATTTGCCCGATCGCCACCGCTGCTATAAACGAGTGATGCCGAAAAGCTTCCCGTCGGTAAATATTGCTCAGATGAACTTCTACCGCAGGGATATTCACCGCGGCGATCGCGTCTCTAATTGCCACACTCGTATGAGTATAAGCTCCAGCATTAATCAATAAGCCTTGGTGCTGCCCTAACATCGAGTGAATTGCATCCACCAACACCCCTTCATGATTCGACTGCTGAATAGAGACTTGCACCTGGAGGGCTTGCGCTTCTTGTTCTAGCAACTTGTTGATATCATTTAAAGTCGCAGAACCATAAACTCCAGGTTCTCGCTGACCCAATAGGTTCAGATTAGGGCCGTGAAGTACCAGGATATTTAACAATTTTTAAAATTCCAGCGCAACAAAAATTATGAGAATTTTGACTTGGAATTTAGAACCAGTCTTCAACCTCAAAGCTCAAAGCTCAAAGCTCAAACTTCCAATCCAGTCCCGACTATCGGCGATTTCTCGGTTGGTTGACAGGAATACGAATCGGTTCGAGTTCCGGTTGAGCTTCAGGATTCAGCAATCCTTCTATCAGCTTGCGAACCCATTCTTTAATTTGTTCCAGCACCTTTTCAATGTTTTCCATTGAACGGATAGCTCCTTTTTTTATAGTCTAGATTGCTAAACCGACGGCTAAATATCTGAAAATAAGCAAGCACGACTTTGAAACCAAAGGTCAAACTTGCTTTCTCGCTTGCTAGTTGTTTTGAGCAAAGGAGAGAGTCAGTATATTGGCCAATCAGTCCTATCTTATTATCATAACGAATCTTTACAGATAATCAAGAGGTAAAAGGAAAATTGCCGAATTATATCGGAGTATAGAGTGTTAAATAAAGCTTAAGCTTACGCCTGACTATTGACAATTGACAAATCGTAGGATTTTTTTCTACGCTTTTGCCAACAATAATTTACGCCGGAGTCGATCGAGCGCCGTACAGCTACTCAGATTCCGAATCCAATCGCGGCCTCTGGCATCCCCAAATCGGTATTCAAAACTTTCTACGTCGCCATCGGGGCCCGCTAAACCGACATAAACCAGTCCGACAGGTTTAGCGTCTGTGCCACCTCCGGGCCCGGCGATGCCTGTAATGCTCAATCCCCAATTTGTATTGAGGCTGGAGCGAACTCCCGCAGCCATTTGTTTTGCCACTTGGTGGCTGACAGCCCCAAACTCGGCTAAATCTTGCGGATTAACACCTAATAATCCTTCCTTAACCCGATTGTCGTAAGAAATAATCCCGCCTAAAAAGTAGCTCGAACTGCCGGGAACACCAGTCAGCATCGCCCCCAATCCACCTCCGGTGCAGGATTCAGCCACGCTAAGAGTGTGCCCGGCATCGAGCAACAATTGGCCCACAGTCGAAGCGAGGGTATCGCTATCAGCACCGTAACAGTCTAAGCCGGCAATTTGCCGCAATTGTTGTTCGATCGGCTCAATCAAGTTTTTCGCGGCCACTTCCTCGTTTGCGCGGGCCGAAATTCGCAGTTTGACTTCGCCGTGATTGGCATAGGGAGCCACAGTAGGATTAGTTAAATTCAGAAAACTATCTACCTTTTCTGCCAATGCCGACTCAGCAATGCCCCAAAATTTCAATGTGCGGCTGTAAATAGTTTCGCTGCACCAGCCGCCATTTTTCAGGTAAGGAACGGCGGTTTCTTGCCACATCAAGTGCATTTCCGCCGGTACGCCGGGAAATGTCATTACAGTCACGTTGGGAATCGGCTGCCAAATAATGCCCGGTGCAGAACCGCTGCGGTTCGGCAGAATATCCGCACTTTCTGGAATTAAAGCTTGTTTGCGGTTGCTGGGACTCATTGTGCGTCCCCGCTGAGCATATTTGTATTCGATATCTGCAATAATTTCCGGCTTTTCGATGAGGGGAACCCCAAAAAAATCGGCTATCGTTTCGACTGTCAGATCGTCTGGTGTGGGGCCCAGGCCTCCGGTGAAGAGCAAAAGTTGCGATCGACTGACGGCGATTTCTAACACTTGTTTGATACGTTCTGGATTGTCCCCCACCACTGTTTGATAGTAATGAGGGATTCCCAGACTCGCTAATTCTTTGGCTAAAAACTGGGCATTGCTATTAAGAATATCGCCTAACAGCAATTCAGTGCCAACACAAATAATTTCAGCAACCATTCAATTTTAGATTTTAGATTTTGGATTTTAGATTGGAGAATTAATTGGGGAACGATAACAGTCAACAGTCAACAGTCAACAGTCAACTAACTATCGAGCGTGTCTCCAAACTTTCCAGCTAGCATATCCCAGCAAACTTGTTGCACCCATAGCGTAAATTACGCCGCTGGGAAGCGAAAAAGCTAGGGCTAAACTTCCCACCCACAGTGTCAGTGAGTAAATAAATAAAACCGCAAATCGATGGGATAGTCCGGCTTCTAGAAGTCGGTGGTGGAGATGGCGCTTGTCAGCAATAAACGGTGACTTGCCGTTGCGAAGTCGATCGAGAATCACCGCCGACATATCTAAAATCGGTACAGCTAAAATTAAATAGGGCAGCAACACAGAAGTAACAGCCGTAGTTTTAACTAACCCAATTACTCCCACTCCAGCAAGAGTAAACCCGATAAAATAAGCCCCGCCATCCCCCATAAAGATTTGAGCCGGATTGAAGTTGTAGCGCAGAAATCCCAAGGCCCCGCCAGCTAAAGCCGCTGCAATCAGGGCCGCCGCCGGTTGGTGCATCGCCAGACTGACAATCAGCATTACAACTGCTGCAATCCCTGAAACTCCGGCCGCTAAACCGTCCAAACCGTCAATCCAGTTGATGGCATTCGCCATGCCGACGAGCCAAATCACGGTAATTGGCAAGCTCAGCCAGCCAATATTAGTCAATCCCAGGGAGGGAACTGTGAGAAACTCAATTTGTACGCCTGCCATCCAAACGATGCTGGATACGCCAATTTGCATGAGCAAGCGTTTTAAGGCCGAGAGCGAAAATAGGTCGTCTGCTAAACCGATGAGGAAGAATCCGATGCCGCCGAGGGTGACTCCCCAAATTTCGTATTCGTCTTTGGGATTGAGAACTTGTCCGTTAGCATCAATGAAGCCTCCTGAGAGCCAGACAAATAAGAGGGCAGTGATAGTGCCGAGAAAGATGGACACTCCTCCCAAGCGCACCATAGGGCGCTTGTGGACTTTTCGCTCGCCTGGCCGATCGACTCGCCCGCTTTTGAGACCAATTTTTTTGACTATTGGCGTACTCCAGAGGACGATGATCGCAGAAACCAGAAAAGCGAGTATGTGGTACAGATACTGGTACGGCATCTGAAATCAATTTTAAATAGTGCGGGGCAATTAGGCTGTCAGGCAGAGTCTACTACATTTCAGATGGCTTATAACAAGGAAACATCTTGAAGAGCGACTGGGGGTTTGGGAGTCGGAGATTTGCCGCAATGGCAGTTGCCCTGGGGCGAATTGTCAGGTTTTTCATTTCTAACTCTCGAATTAACGATTTGAAATATCGACTCTTTCGCGAGCAAAAAAGTTGATATTTGGCGATCGGGCCCAGTTGAGCGGTATCTTTCGCAACCGACAAATACCGTTAGTCAAACCAGCCCCGCCCGACAAATATCTTTACTAAAAACCGTATTGGCGATCGATATTTTTGGTGAAAACCGCTTGTCAATATCGCTCCCGGCAACTCTCAATCTTTTCCTGCTCTTTTACCCTTTTACCCGTACACTTCCAACTACCAATTTCTCATTGCCGATCAGGAAAATTAAGCTAATGCCGGCACTTTCAAGTACAAGTGAGGATATAAGGGGAAGCGATCGCACAGTGCTGCTACTCGACGCAGGCAGTCGGCTGCAACGCTTTCATCATCTGGATTTAGCAGGCGATCGGCAATAATATTGCCAATCTCTGTAAATTCTGATGTTCCCATTCCCCTGGTGGTCATCGCCGGCGAACCGAGTCTCAAACCGCTGGTGACAAAGGGCGATGCTGGATCGAAAGGCACGGTATTTTTATTAGCAGTAATATTCACACCGCTGACTAATTGATCCGCTTGCTTCCCTGTCATGTTTACCGATCGCAAATCAACTAGCATTAAGTGATTGTCCGTGCCGCCGGAAACGAGTTTTAAACCCCGCTGCTGCAACTGTGCCGCTAAAGCGCGCGCATTTTCAATTACTTGACCGGAATAAGTTTTAAATTCAGGCTTTAATGCTTCGCCGAAAGCTACTGCTTTGCCCGCAATGACGTGTTCTAAGGGGCCACCTTGAGTGCCGGGGAAAACTGCTTTGTCAAACTTTTTACCTAATTCCGGGTCATTAGTCATAATCAAGCCACCACGGGGGCCGCGCAGGGTTTTGTGAGTGGTGGTGGTGACTGCGTGACAGTGAGGGAGGGGGTTGGGGTGGTGCCCTGTGGCGACTAACCCGGCGATGTGGGCGATGTCGGCGAGCAGGTAGGCTCCCATTTCGTCGGCGATCGCTCTAAACTTCTCAAAGTCTATAATTCGCGAATATGCTGAATAACCACAAATTAGCAATTTCGGTCGGTTTTCTTTTGCCCGTGCCAAAATTTCGTCGTAGTCGAGCTGTTCTGTTTCTGGGCTGACGCCGTAGTGAAAAGCTTTGAACCATTTGCCGGATACGTTGACCGGCGAACCGTGGGTCAAGTGTCCGCCGTGGGACAAATCCATGCCCATTATTCCGTCTCCGGGTTCCAGCAAGCTCAAAAATACTGCAAAGTTGGCTTGAGCGCCGGAGTGGGGCTGGACGTTGGCGTGAGCTGCTCCAAATAGCTGTTTGGCGCGATCGATCGCAATTTGCTCGATGCCGTCAATAAATTCGCAGCCGCCGTAGTACCGTTTCGCTGGCAGTCCTTCGGCGTATTTATTGGTCAGCACTGAGCCTTGAGCTGCCATTACCGCTGCGGAGGTAAAGTTTTCGCTGGCGATGAGTTCTAGGTGGTCTCGCTGCCGCTGGAGCTCTTGCCCGATTAAATCGGCAATGAGCGGATCGGTTTTGGAAAGGAATTCTAAGTTAGTGTCCGTCACAATAATCAACCTCTTGACAAATTTGGGATTGGGAATTGGGGATCTTATACCGTACTACGGATTTCGCACCATTGACATAAATATTACGTTGTGTTCAGGTTAAGCCGTTTGTCCCCAACTCCTGACATACAATGAAATTACTGGTGTGAAACCTGTCGGAGGTATCAAATGTTAGTCATTTTAATGGAAAATCAGATGCTTGCCCCTCAGTGTGTTTGCCAAAGTTGTTTGCTGGCAGATCGCACAGGCCAACCGCGCTGGAGCGGTGGAGAGCTTCGCTGTGGACATCCAGTTGCTAAACCTACGGAAAATTTGCCCGATCGGTACGAGTGTCAAATGGGCTTCACGATCGCTAATATTAAATAATCATCGGGCATGGGGCATGGGGCATGGGGCATCGGGCATCGGGAATGGTGACTATTGAACCCGACTAGATCTAAGTACCCCTGAATCTACTCGACTCTGAGTGTGGGCAAATTCCGGGCGAGTCGGAACACAAACCCTGCTGCTGCGTTATCCTGAGTTTAATGGAATTAATAGTTAATCGATCGACTCAGGAGACTTCATTATGACTTGGCGCGGATCTACAACTGTTCCAGACCGGATTTTTGCTTCTTTGCCTTATTTGCTCCCGTTGGTTGACGGGCTTGCCTTTGGCAGGTTTCTGTTTACACAGTTTCCTGTCCTGCAACTGTTGTTGATACCGCTAGCTCCATTGATGCAAATTTATAGTTTGCCCTTTGCTAGCTTGGTTATTTTCTTTGCCCTGTATTTAGGAGTAGTTAGAAACGAAAACATCAGTCACTTCATTCGTTTTAATGCGATGCAGGCGATTCTTTTAGACATTGTTTTGATGCTGTGCGGTCTGGTCTTGCCGATTTTTTCTAAAGGCTTACAAGTCGCATTTATTGCGGAAACTCTGTATAACATGGTGTTTTTGGGCGCTTTTGCTGCATTTGTCTATGCAGTCGTTCAGTCGCTTTTGGGACGCTATGCAGAGATTCCTCCGCTTTCGGATGCTGTTTATATGCAGGTTCGTTAGTTAGTTGACTGTTGGCAGTTGGCACTTGACAGTTGTTGGTGATAATTACCAATTACCCATTACTAATAACTACTGTATTTTCAAGACTGCCGATGCCTTCAATTTCGATGCGGACTCGATCGCCTATTTGCAGTGGCCCTACTCCTTGCGGCGTTCCCGTCAGTATCACATCACCGGGAATTAGGGTCATAATTTGACTGATGTAGGAGACGAGAAAGTCTGGGGAAAATACCATGCGATCGATCTGGGATGACTGTATCGGTCGCTCGCTCTCATTGACAAAAGTCTGCAATTGTGCAGCAGGACTCAGTTCGCGGACAATCCAAGGCCCCAAGGGACAAAAAGTATCGAACCCTTTGGCCCTGGCCCACTGGTTGTCCCGCTTTTGCAAATCTCTGGCTGTTACGTCGTTGGCGATCGTATAGCCCCAAATTTTGCTGTGTGCTTGTTCGGGAGTGCAGTTGGTACAATGTTCGCCAATTACCAGGGCTAATTCTCCCTCGTAGTCTACCCTTTCCGACTGCTGCGGATAACGAATCTCTGCACCTGCGGGGATGACAGCACTCGGAGGCTTGAAAAACAGCAGGGGTTCTTCCGGTACTGGGGTTCCCATCTCGGCGGCGTGATCGACATAATTTTTGCCTACGGCTACAATTTTTGAGGGAGAGCACGGGGCGAGAATTTGGTAAGTATCGGGTGAAAGTTCCAAATCGGTTGGTTGTCCTTTTAACCAGGGCGGTGCATCAAATACTTGAACGCTGTGACTGAGTTGCAGTAAACCGTAATGGATGTGTCCTTGTGTTGTTTTAACTCGAACGTAGCGCTGGGCCATAGTATTTTAGATTTTAGGTTTTAGATTCTAGATTAAAAGGATAGCGGAATAGGACTTGCAGTACGATGTTCTCTCAACAATCGTCAGGGTTTCTACGGGCAAATGATGGTAAGGAGCGATCGTGTGCCCTATTTCCCTAAGATCCCACATCTTGCACCATTCTCAAGAACAGGCAAGATGCCTGTTCCACAAAGAGTGAATTTTCTCGCTTCACAGGCATCTTACCTGTTCCTAAACAAGTAATTGAGAATGGCGCAACATCTCAGTAAGATGCGACTTGTACGATATTATGTCATGGTTTCATAACAATTAGGTTTCTACGGGGAATTCAGTGCAAATACTGATTTGAGTAATTACCCTCGATTGGCCTACGCAATATTTACGTGATCACAATCACGTTTGTGTGAAGTAATAGTAAAGAACCTGTTTTTTTGTGAGGAAGTTAGCAGTTATGCTTACAGATTTATACAGGGTTTTCCGAGTACGTAATTAGCACGATCGCACCAATGAGAGAAATTAATTGCGATCGGGCGTTTAGGTGATTTACCTAAACGTAGTTTTAGTGTAATCTTGCTAGCAAATACGAATTAGTATCAGTTCGGCAGAGCAACAGACATAGATCGAAGTTACGAAATTTCTATTTTGGGGGTGCATGAGAATGATTATTAAAGGTTTTAGGGAAGCGCGTGTAGCCAGTCGCAGGCATCGCACTTGGGAATTTTCCAGGGGCGTATTTTGATTGGGCGCGCTTTGTGTAATGTTTTGTAACAAAAGCTGAGTTTTTGCATAAAAGTCGCGGGCAGAGACTGATAGATAAACAGAGGTTACAAAGTTTCAATTTTGGAGGGTGCATGGAGATTGATATTAAAGATTTTAGGGAAGCGCGTGTAGCCAGCCGCAGGCATCGCACTTGGGAAATTTCCAGGGGCGTAATTTGATGTGACGGGCTTTATGCAAAGTTTTGTAACAAATTAGGCAAAGCTGCATAAAAATTAGGGGTTAACCCCGATAGGTTTCATAGAGGGTAATACTGGCGCGATCGCGTTCATTATTTCCTCATAGTATCGCTTGGGAAAAAAGGCGAGTAAGTTTTGCGTGTCTGCATTTACATTGTTCAGGGTTCACTAACATAATTGATTGGAGAAAAAAGCCATGTTGACTTCTAATAACTCACTCAACTCTTTAATCGCAACTTCTCTGCAACAGGTTTACAGCACTTTAAATAATTTTGCCAAGGGTGATGATTTTATTGCCAAAATTCAATCTATTTTTGGTACGAACTTTGACGCGAGTAAGTTAGAAGAAATCCGTCAGCAGTGGATTAACAGTAATTTTACATCTCTGCCACCGATTGAAATTCGCAGTGGTTCAGAACTCCAAGAGGCCAATGCTGTTTATGCCGGTTCAAATAATACTATTTATGTTTCTCAAGACTTTTTGACTAAATATACAGATAATCCTCAAGCGATTACCAGTGTTTTATTGGAAGAAATTGGTCATTCTGTGGATGGGCATATTAATACTGCTGATACTCCTGGGGATGAAGGGGAGTTCTTTTCTAATGTGGTGCAAGGGATTAATTTGAGTGATGGGCAGATTCAGACTTTGAAGCAGGAGAATGATTCTGTTGTTTTGAGTTTACGGGGTAATAAATTATCTGGCACTACTCATGATTTAAACCTAGAAAAATCTCAAGTGGCAACAGTTAATAATGCTTCTTTATTTGTTTTCAACTTGTACTTTAATAGTGATATAACTTTAAATCTTATTATAGCACCTATTATTTCTTGGTTTGAAAGTTATAATTGGTTTCAAGAATGGTTTAACTTACGTAACATAACTGCTGACGAAGCAGTTAAATATTATCAAGACAATAAACTTGGAACAACCGATCCCAAAAATAATGACAACACTGACTTAAATGCTTTGATCCACTCATATACCAGTGGACGTTACACTATGGAATTTGGTAAATCTAATGCAACATTTACTGGGGATGGATTGAATGAGTTATGGACACTGATCAAAAGAGCGAAAAACCATGTTTTTAATCAAGGCGAAGATATTATTACACGAGAGGCAATGCTATCAACTATTATGGATTGGCATAATAATAATATTGGACGTAAATATGGCTTAATGTCTCAAACAAAAGACCCATTATTTAACTACTTGGAAGAAGCTTTAAAAAAGAAAGAATTATGCACTAGCTTGGAAGAAGCATCAACAATATACGAAGCCCCAATTACTGGAACAATTAAATCAGATATTATCGCAGGACTTTTTGCTATTAAAAATACTTTATATGGTAATTTGGGTAATGACACTCTATTAGGATCTAGCTATTCCGATTTACTTTATGGTGAAGAAGATGATGATTATGGTGAAGGTGGTTCTGGTAATGACTTTTTTGAGGGTGGTCCTGGTAATGATATTTACGATGATGATGGAATATTAGGCGATATTTTTTCATCGGGCGATGATTATTTTGATGGGGGTTCAGGAAATGATACTTTTTACGGTGCAAATGGTAATGATACAGCTAAAGGAGGAAGTGATAATGACAGATTGTATGGAGAAAATGATCAAGATATCCTTGAGGGTGAAGGTGGAGATGATTATTTAGAAGGAGGTTCAGGAGATGATCGATATTACGGTGGTGAAGGGAATGATTTAGCTGATGATGATGGACTTGTAACGGATTTTGGTTCGGGAGATGATTACTTTGAAGGTGGTTCAGGACAAGATACTTTTTACGGTGCAAATGGTAATGATAAGGCTTATGGCGGTGAAGATAATGATTTTATCAGGGGAGAAAATGGAAGAGATACTATCTATGGTGGTGGTGGTGATGATAATGTGGGTGGCGGTTTTCATCAAGGCTCAAGCTGGTTCGATGGGACTATTGATGAAAATGGTTCCAATTCAGAAGCAAGTTTTACAATAGTAGGTCTAGGTGTTGATGCAGAAGCAAGTACCACCCGTTTTGCTGCTAATAATACTAATATCAGTCCCACCACTAAAATCTATGCCGAAGCCAACTTCCAAACACAACAAGAAGATGATGGTGACGATCTAATCTATGGGGGTAAAGGCAACGATAGTATCGCAGGAGATGAAGGGAATGATGAAATTTTTGGTGATAACGATAACGATTTAATCTTAGGTGGTACAGGAAACGACACCCTCAGCGGTGGCACAGACCAAGACGAACTCTACGGCGGCGAAAACGAAGACATCCTCAACGGCAACGACGGCCAAGACACCCTCTACGGCGGCAAAGGCCAAGACCAACTCAACGGCGATGCCGGCAACGACTCCCTCTTAGGTCAAGACGGCCAAGACACCCTCAGCGGCGGCATCGACCAAGACACCCTCTATGGCGGCAAAGGAGAAGACTCCCTAAATGGTGACGCAGGCAACGACTTTCTCTATGGCAACCTCGATAACGACATCCTCAACGGCGGAGACAACGCCGATATTCTCTACGGCCAAGAAGGCGACGATCAACTCGCAGGCAACACTGGAAACGATACCCTCTCAGGAGGCGATGGCCAAGATTTACTCAACGGCAACGAAGACGACGACCTCCTCAACGGCAACGACGGCAAAGACAACCTCTATGGGGACACCGGCAACGACTCCCTAAATGGTGATGCAGGCGATGACATCCTGCAAGGTCAACTTGGCAACGACACCCTCAATGGCGGTACAGAACAAGACCAACTACTCGGAGGCGAAGACGACGACTTACTCAACGGCAACGACGGCGAAGACACCCTCTACGGTGAAACCGGCAACGACTCGCTAAATGGTGACTCCGGCAACGACTCACTCTTCGGTCAACTTGGTCAAGACACTCTCAACGGCGGTGCAGACAACGACACCCTTTCCGGCAACGAAGACAACGACCTCCTGCAAGGCGACAGCGGTAACGACCTCCTACACGGCGACACAGGCAACGACTCCCTACGAGGTGGCGAGGGCACAGACAACCTCTACGGCGACGACGGCGAAGACAAACTCTTCGGCAATGCAGGCAATGACAACCTCTACGGCGGCGAAGGTGCAGACCAACTCAACGGCAACGAAGACGACGACCTCCTAGAAGGCGGAAACGGTAACGACCTCCTCAACGGTGACGCAGGTAACGATCGCCTTTTTGGTCAAATTGGCCAAGACTTACTCAACGGCGGCGACGGCGCTGACCAACTCTTCGGCAACGAAGACAACGACATATTGAATGGCAACGCAGGCGACGATTTCCTCAACGGCAACACCGGCGACGACATCCTCAACGGTAACGACGGCGCAGACGAACTCTTAGGTGAACAAGGCCAAGACCTCCTACACGGCAACGCAGGCAACGACTTTCTCAGCGGCGGTGACGACAAAGACCTCCTCTACGGCGACGGCGACAACGACATCATGGCCGGCGATAACGGTAGCGATACCCTCTACGGCGGTACTGGCAACGACCAAATGAGTGGTGGCGAAGACAAAGACACTCTCTACGGCGAAGATGGCAACGACCAACTAGCAGGAGACAACGCTGAAGACCTCCTACACGGCGGCAACGGCAACGACACCCTCAGCGGTGGCAACAGCGCCGACCTCCTCTATGGCGACAACGACAACGACATCATGGCAGGCGATGCCGACGACGACACCCTCTACGGCGGTAGCGGTGACGACGAAATGAGCGGTGGTGATGCGATCGACCTCATTTACGGCGAAACAGGCAAAGACACCCTACACGGCGATGCAGGCGACGACAGCTTATTTGGCGGGGAAGATAACGATCGCCTTTACGGAGACAGCGGCAATGATTTTCTCGTCGGCGGCCCCGGTGCCGACTTCCAAGACGGCGGGACAGGAGACGACACCGTTTCCTACTTTGACTCAAAATCACCCATCTACGTCCACCTGCAACCAGGCCGAGGCGTAGGAGGCGATGCCGAAGGCGACAGAATCGAAAACGTCGAAAATCTGGAAGGTTCCGACTACAACGACACCCTCATCGGTGACAACGGCCCCAACGTCATCAGCGGTTTAGGTGGCAACGACATCCTCGATGGCAAAGTCGGCGAAGACACCCTCTACGGCGGTAGTGGCGACGACGACATCGACGGCCGCGAAGGCAACGACTTCTTACTCGGTGGCGACGGCAAAGACACCCTCTTAGGACGTTCCGGCGACGACAACATGGACGGCGGCGGAGACGACGACATCCTCGAAGGCAGTTCCGGCAACGACACCCTCGACGGCGGTGCAGGTTTCGACCTGATTCAGGGGGGTGCAGGCAATGACACCATATTAGGTAACGAAGATGGTGACACCCTCTACGGAGACAGCGGCGATGATTCCATCCTCGGCGGCAACGGCAACGACGTAATATACGGCGAAGTCGGCAACGATAACCTTTATGGTGGCGGCGGTCAAGATATCTTCATGCTTTCGCCCGGTGAGGGAGTAGATATCATCTGGGATTACGCGATCGGTCAAGATAATCTAGGTGTTGTGAAGGGACTGAGAAATGACGAATTAGAGTTTACCAACGGCACCGGTGAAAATGCCAAAGATACCTTAGTCTGGCGTGGCAAAGGTAAAAATAATGAACTTCTGGCCATCCTCAAAAACTTGCAATTGGGCACGCCAACAGCACCAACACCATCGGTAACACCGACACCATCGGTAACGCCTACACCAGGGGAAACACCCACGCCATCGGTAACGCCTACACCAGGGGAAACACCCACGCCATCAGCACCATCATCGGTAACACCAGCACCATCATCGGTAACACCAGCACCATCGGTAACACCTGCGGTAACACCAGCACCATCGGTAACACCTGCGGTAACACCAGCACCTGCGGTAACACCTGCGGTAACACCAGCACCTGCGGTAACACCTGCGGTAACACCAGCACCTGCGGTAACACCTGCGGTAACACCAGCACCTGCGGTAACACCTGCGGTAACACCAGCACCTGCGGTAACACCTGCGGTA
>NZ_JAUBRA010000171.1:0-1238 GCF_036701555.1 Microcoleus sp. Pol10D4 | reverse complement strand
TTTTTTTTTAATTAACTATTTTTATCGATTTTATCATGATCTTGCCTCTGTCTCACATTTATTTGAAATGACTATATTTTCTACCGTGTATTATTGTTTTCCTTCGTATAATTTTTGTTGGGGAGAATATGTCGCGTACAAAAAAAGAAGAGAGAACATAGGTAAATTTATCCTTGGTACTGTTATTTTGGGTCTAGTCCTAGGGGTTACTGGTAATTATATATCTGCTAGGTTAGGGATATGAAGATAATATAAAAATAGCAAAAATAATAAATTTGGGCATGAAGTTAAAGATGAGCGAAAAATCTAATTCAATCACAGTAAGCACCTCAGCAGATTACCTGATCGGCTACGAGCGGATTCTGGACTACTTCAAGCAAGCACAGAAAGAGTGTCCCAAAGAGGTAGGGCTAAAGAAGGATAGCAAGGCTAAGGGATCTTACATCATCCTCCAATTCAGACTAGGTGACAAGCGGGTCAACAAAGCCTGTGGGTGCTACCTGACAATGCAAGGTATTACTGAGGCTCTGAGGAAAGCTCATTTAGTCGCCTTCGCCCTAAGAGCGCTAAAAACCGAGTCTCAATTCTTGACCTGGTACGATGATGTAATTCTAGAAAAGAACATCATTAAGAATGATTTGATGACGTTTGGTGAGGCGATCGCAAAAGTAGACAAAGAATACTGGGATGGACACACTAAACGTCGTCAGCAGCGAGATAGGAGTAACATTAGCCATCAAAACACTTGGATTGCAGTCTACGGTCACTACTACAAGTTGCTACCACAAGATACGGTTGTCAACCTGACAGATATTCTGTCCATCATCCACAGCAAAAAACAAGGAACTAAATCTTTCAAAAACTGCCTGTGCGCTATGCGTAAGCTTGCTGAGACTATTGGCAACACTGACTTACTAAGCAATCTTAAAGAAATCGATGGTACGCAAGTTGAATTTCGAGAAGACCTTCAAACCTTATCGGTTGATGACTTTTTAAAACTTCGCAAGGAAGTTCTAAGTGTCCCCGATGATAAGCGATACAATCTCGAATCACGTAAGCGATGGTTGTGGGTATTTTCCATGCAGTTAGTGTACGGTTTTAGAGTCCATGAAGTTTTTGCCGTTCAGAACATCGATCGACCATTCAAGACAAAAGATGGGGTTAAGCTGTTGTGCATTTAAAACGCATATTGGTATAATATAACATAATAATATTCAGAAAAAGTGAATGCCTGCTAA
>NZ_JAUBRA010000100.1:0-16625 GCF_036701555.1 Microcoleus sp. Pol10D4 | reverse complement strand
CTCCTTCTATCAACGGTTAATTTTTAACTTGAGATTAACAAAAAGCGCTCCTAGAAATAGGGGCGCTTTTTGTTTGGAGAAAAATATTTTTTTATACTTTATTCACATATCTAGTTCGGTAAAATAAGCGTTCTAACTGGCATTTTGCACCATTGTTAATAAGCCTTTCACGGGCGGGTTCTCCTGCCCAACCCTACTCCCCACAAGAAAATCTACTCTTTGTGGAACAGGCCGGACAGCCTGTTAAGCGAGAAGGATGCAAGATGTGATTTATAACTTTTGTACTGAGGATTTCAGTGCGATCGAGTTTTATGAGGACTGAAGTCCTCACTATAAACCAATTTTATTCTGGTTGTTCGAGCGGACATAATATGATTAACGGTTAACGACTAATAACTAATAACTAATAACTAATGAGTGATGATTATCGAGTTTGATGATTCCGATGCAGCCGGAAACGAGATTAGCGGTAAGCATTCAATGCACAAATGGCTTTCGGTGGTGGGGATTGGCGAAGATGGACTTTCGGGGCTGGGCCCGATCGCCTCTACCCTCCTCTCTCAATCTCAAGTCGTTGTTGGTGGCGCCCGTCACCTAGCAATGCTACCAACCAACGACACCCGCGAAAAATTGGTTTGGGCATCGCCTTTGCAGACAACAGTTGACGACATCATCCGCCGCCGGGGACAGTCTGTGTGCGTGATCGCAAGCGGCGATCCCATGTGTCACGGCATCGGCGTCACGCTGTCGCGCCAGATTCCCATTTCGGAAATGACTGTGATTCCGGCGGTATCGGCTTTTAGTCTTGCTTGCGCCCGTTTGGGTTGGCCACTAGCCCAAGTTGAGACTTTCAGTTTGACAAATCGCCCGATCGCATCGATCGCCCTTGCTTTGTCACCGGGGGCGCGGTTGCTGGTGTTGAGCGCTGACAGACACACGCCGAGAAAGGTGGCACAATTGTTGATGCAGCAGGGGTTTGGCAGCAGTTTGATGACCGTGTTCGAGCGGATGGGAGCGGGATCGGAACGGCGGATCGAGGGGGTAGCAGCAGCCTGGAATGCAGCGGATTTGGCTGATTTGAACACGATCGCGATCGCAGTTGCAGCCGATCGCGAAACTGTGATTTTCCCTCGTACCTGCGGTTTGCCGGATGCTGCTTATCGCCACGACGGCCAACTTACCAAACGGGAGGTTCGAGCCGTTACTCTGTCAACGTTAGCACCGATTCCGGGTGAGTTGCTTTGGGATGTGGGGGCGGGCTGCGGCTCGATCGCGATCGAATGGATGCGGAGTCATCCTCGGTGCAGGGCGATCGCGATCGAACGCCATTCGACTCGACTGCAATACATCGCTGAAAATGCCTCGACTTTCGGCGTTCCCGAACTCGAAATCGTGGCGGGAGAAGCGCCGGAAGCCCTGACAAATTTGCCTCAACCGAATGCTATTTTCATCGGCGGCGGCGTCACCGCAGAAGCTTTGCTGGAAACTTGCTGGAATGCTTTAGGTGAAGGCGGCCGATTAGTTGTTAATGCCGTGACAGTTGAGAGCGAGTTTAAAGTTTTGCAATGGCACGATCGTTATGGTGGGGAACTCATTAGAATTGGGATTCAGCGAGTAGGGGCGATCGGTTCTTTTCAGGGTTGGAAACCGCTTGCGCCGGTGACTCAGTGGGCGGTAGTTAAGAGGTAAAATGCGATCGCTCTTTTTCCAATAAAGCTATAATCAATAATATCCTCTGGAATGAGAGTGATAATGCCAGACGAATCATCTGTAGATCCTTATTTAGATCGACTGTTTGAAGACTATTCCAACACTGAAGTTCTCGAACTACAGCAATATCTGTCTGAATGGGATAGAGGAACTTATCGAACTGTGGCCCAAAGTGTGTTAGACCATTCACAAAGAAAAGGATTCGATCCACTCAAATATCTGCGTAAAGCACACAACTTCAACACCAGAGGTGCTGTAAGAGTTCCTCGCACGGGATATCGGCAGGATGGAGCCGCTGTTTACCGAAAGGGCAATGAGTTTTTAATTGTGCGACCTGACCAGTATGGTGTTGAGAAAATGGTGACTTATGGCATTAATGAGGAATAGCGATATGGCACAAGTTCAAAACAAATTAGCGCTTGGGCAGGATATTATTGTGCAACTTTTGGCACAGTTGACAGTTGACTATCAAAACACTAAATCAGAGCGCAAAGAGATATCTCAGAGGTATCTTGGTTCTGAGGAAGATTTTTCGTTTCTGGAGGAGCTTGAGTTAGTAACAGTAAGTATTCGCGGTTATGCTAGTCAGATTGAGGAGCGCGCAGAGGTTGAGAATCGCGAGCAAGCGATCGCAGACTTACATCAGCTTAGGGTATTCGATCGTTCTGCGATCGCTCAGTTTTATGATGAGACGCGATCGGGCTATCTTCAAATGCGAGCCTATATCCGAATGCTGGACTATTTGCGGTTGGTGGTGTTGGAGTATTTGCAGATGGCATAGAGAAAGTAACAGAAACTTACACATCGCTCTAAAGTTCTGCCAGATGCCAGAAAGTCATCCCATTTTCAGTATGACTGAGCAAAATCCCCAAATCTTCGAGGCTTTCTAAACAGTCGAGAATGACTTTTTGTTTGCGGCTGGCTGCTTTGAAATGGGCGGTGACTTGGGCGGCTGTCCATTCGCCGCTTTGGGTGCGGAATAAGTCGCGGATGGCCCAAAGTTGCTCTTTGAGGGTTTTGGGGAAGGGTTGTTGTTCCGTGGGGGCGATGGGGGTTTCGGTTTCGGTGGTGATACCTGCAAGGGATGGTTGCACGTAGGTTTCGCCTGGGGCTTGGTAGTCGGGACGCAGCCAGCGAATGAGTCCGTTGCATTCTTCCTCGGCGCGTTGGGCATTGAGGCTGACGAGGTTTTCCAGGATTTGGTCGTCGGTGAGGGTGGGTTCCCAACCATAGGCCGCAAAGACGGCGGCATCGAGTTCGTCGTGGATTTGTTTGAGGGTGGAGACTAGGGCCTTTTGGTTGAAGGCTTTGTCTTTGTCGTCGAGGGGTTCGCCTTGGCGGAGTTTTTCGAGGAGGTTGTACATCCCCGTGATGGTGACTTCGGGGTGAGTGGCTTGGACTCGTTTGCGGTGGCTGTCGAGGCGTTCTCCGAGTTCTCGGATGGTTTGTTTTTGAGTTTCCGTGGCGTCGGGGAAGGGGAAGGGATCGAAGCATCGAGTTTTGTTGTAACGAGGTCTATCTTCTAATGTTCCGCCTGCTGCCAGCGACCAAGTAACATGAACTCGACTAGACAGAACTCCTAAGAAATAAGCATCATCAAGGGCGATCGCAATCAACATATTATCAGGTATTACTTCACGGGGAAGAAAGACAAATACTCTATGCTTCGCAGTCTCTACTGTAGCAATATAACGCTGTAGTCCCTTTAGTGCTGGTCGAAGTTCAGTTCTGGGACGACCAAATATCCACCAGTTTTCTCGGAGGCTCTTATCACGGTTAGTATCTCGTTCAGGTTTAACTTTATCCAATACCCATTGGAATGCTTTTGGATATAGTTCTTGAGCTTTATCAGCTTTTAAGCCAAATAAATCAATGACGCGCACATTGCGAGAACGTTGCATAAAGTCTCGTCCATTGATGTATGGGAAAAGAACCTTAGACTCAATCTCTCCAAAGTCAGATTGCTCGACAATAAACCCGGAACTAAATAGCATAACACCGCGACTGGATATCCTATTATTAGCCAGGAGTTGTTGAGATTGAGTTAAATCAAAACCAGCTTGAAGGTTACTAAAAATTAGCCCTACATTCTGCAACTGCACTTGAACTTGCTCTGCCGAGTCTTCCGGTGTCTCTCCCTCACACTCAGCAACTACTGTACCAAATTCGGCAATCCTTACAGGCTTTTTGAGGTCATATAATTCACCTGCTGTAATTGCAATTCTGACTGCTGCCCCTTCATCAATCCAAGGGTGATCGGGAATAGCAAAAATTAATCGGGTGGGAATCTTTTGCGTAAAATGAAACTCCAGAACTTTCCGCTGCCGAACTTGGCGAATACTGTTTGTGGTAATAAACCCAAAGCGTTGAATTTTGCTTGCTCTAGTTAGTTCCGCTGCCTTGTGCCACCAGTACATTACGAAATCAACAGTATCCGGCACATCTTTATAGACTTTTCGCAACGTTTCTGTATACCCATCTCCCAAGATTTCCCGCATTCTCGCATTCCCAATAAACGGCGGGTTGGACACAATATAATCCGCCTCCTGCCACTCGGCTGCCCTCGGATTTAAATACCGATAAATTGTTATTTGGTCTGTCGGATCGGGAATATCCTCCCCCGTCACCGGACTCTTCATCATCCGTCCGCCCCAGCGAGTCCTCACCTTCCCCGTCGCATCCACATCCGGTTCCCTCCCGTCATAGGCCAACACTGCATCCCCCCATTCAATATTTTTGTACTCGCGCAACACAGGTTCGATCGGCGGAATATCGCCAAACCGCCGAAAATGCCACTGCAAATACCCAATCCAAATCACCAAATCCGCGATCGCCGCCGCCCTAGGATTGATCTCAATTCCCAAAAACTGACTCGGATTAACTTGTGCAATATCTAACCGCAACTGGGCCGCCCCGGTGACATCCTCCAAGCGCCGCAACACCTCCGACTCCAACCCCTTCAACAAATCCAACGTCACATAAAGGAAATTACCCGATCCGCAGGCCGGATCGAGAATCTTCACCTGTTGTAACTCCGTCAGAAATGCCTCTAAAACTGTGATCGCCTTTTTCCTTTGATTTGCAGTCGGTTCCGATTCCCCCGCGTTGAGCAACTGTTTAACCTCCGCTTGTACCGCAATCCAGCGATCGCCCAAAGGTTCCATCACCACAGGCTTTACCAACCTTTCCACATACGATCGCGGCGTATAATGAGCCCCCAACTTACTCCGTTCCCTCGAATCCAGCGCCCTTTCCAACAACGTCCCAAAAATCGCCGGTTCCACATTGCACCAATCCCGCTTCGCCGCCTGCAACAAGACTTCCAACTGCGCCTTTGTCAAAGCAAACGCCTGCGACTCCGCAAACAATCCGCCATTAAACCGCAACAGTTTGCCATGAAAGCCAAAACTCGTCCCCTCATTCATCGCCTCCCACAGCGCCTCTACCTCCGGCTTAAAAGTCTTCGGGTTGTGAATCCATCGCGTTTCCAGCGCCTGCGTAAACAAATGTTCCTTCAACAACCCCACATCCTCAGCAAACATGGTGAAAATACAGCGCATCAAAAACTGGGCGACTTGCTGCGGATCGACATTCGCCTCCATCCGCTTCGCCAACTCTGCCAAATCCGCCGCCACTTCCCGCGTCACCCGCGCCGCAATTTTCTCTGGATTGCGCTGCTGCGGATTGCTAAAAATATCGACAAACAAATCGAAAACATCGGCTTTCCGCAACTCGATTAGCCCGATTTCTCGTCGCGCCCCATAGCCGCCATAATCGCCGCTAAAACCCATCCATAATTCAAAATGATCGCCAATATCGCAAGTTAACAAAAAGGGCGGTTTGCTGCTGAGACTGCGGGTATAGGCGATCGCCTGCACAAACGCTTTTTCCATCTCTCGCAAATAGGTATTTGTCCCCCGCTTTGCCGTTCCCTTTTTGCTAGTTGTTCCGCCCTGTTTTGCCTCGATTAAAAAATGCTCGGCTTTGTAAAAGTCAATAAACCCCGGAGTTACTTTGCCGCTGGGGTGAAAAATTTTGACATCTTTATCAAAGCAGTAGGGCTCGTTGGGAATTCTGCCTTTATCAAAAGGGCGATCGACTCCCAGCGCATCGCACATTTCGGCAAAAAACAACTGGTAGTTTGCCCGTTCGTTACCGCTAGAACCTGCCCAGCGCGTGATGAATGTTTCGACTCGCGTGCGATCAGCCTCATTCATGCTTCAATCCCTGTTGCTTGCTGTTTCCTGATTCTATACTTCTCTGTTAGCATGGAAATTATTCATGGATCTATGCTATTCATCTGCGTGAATCAGCGTCAATCCCTTGTCATCTGCGGTGAAGAAATTCTCTTTTTTTTACCGCAGATGAGGGCAGATAGACACAGATTAACGCAGATGAATAATATCGAATCCGGTTGCACCATCTGTGGTTGACTGTTGACTGGATTTTATGCCCGACGATGCTACCGGATTTAATATAAGTCGATCGCTCTCTCTACCCTTTGTTCAATGCAATACAAAAAAAATCTTCAAAAATAGTATTAATTTTAAAACAAATAGGTTGGGTTTAACACAAGTAACCCAACCTATTAATTAAATGAGACTTAAGAGTTTAGCCTTGATTCACCACAGTCGGTTTTAAACTTTCCTGTGACTTCGATCGATCTAAACCGTTTTGAACTTCCACAGATTCCTTAATCGGTTTCCGGGCTTCAATTAAACTCAAAGCTTTGTTGACACTTTCAGGTAAAATCACTACCAAACTGCCGGCCGGCGCCTCATCTAAAGCTTTGTTAACGGCTGTTGTTTCGTCGAGAATCAACTCGTATTCAACTTGAGATTTGTTTGCGGTTCCTGCAGAAATCGCCTCTGCAATTCCCTGGCAAATTAACTTTGCCACAACACCGGGTTCTCGGCCGCGCCTGTCAATATCTTCCTTGACAATTATACGATCGAACATCTCGGCCGAAAGTTTGCCCAGCGTGACAAAATCTTCATCTCGTCGGTCTCCGGGGGCGCCGACTACCCCGATCCGCTGTCCCTGCCAATTCAGCACGAAACTGCCCAAAGCTTTGTAACTGTGGGGGTTGTGGGCGTAGTCGAGCAAAGCGTGATAGTTGCCCAATTTAAACAAATTCATCCGTCCGGGAGTTTGACCGACCGATGCTTGGAAGCTTGACAAAGCCGATCGAATATCTTCTATTTTCAATCCTTGGGCAAAAGCCGCCAAACAAGCTGCTAAAGCATTGGCAATCATAAACGGCGCGCGCCCGCCCATCGTCAGCGGCACGTTCACAGCCTGCTCAATTCTCAGCGTCCAATCGCCTTTTAAGATCGACAAGTAGCCATTTTCGTAAATCGCTGCCAGCCCGCCCGCAGCGGTATGTTTGGCAACCAGTTCGTTATCCGGGTTCATGGAAAAATAGGCAATTTGAGCCTTGACACGCTGCGCCATTTGTGATACTAGCGGGTCGTCTGCATTCAAAACTGCATAGCCTTTGGGCATTACCGACTCGACGAGGACGCTCTTGAGTTTGGCCAGTTGTTCTACGGTGTCGATGTCGCCAATTCCCAAGTGATCGGCCGCGACGTTCAAGACGACGCCGACATCGCACTGATCGAAGCCGAGGCCCGATCGCAAAATTCCGCCTCTAGCCGTTTCCAACACGGCAACTTCTACCGTTGGGTCAGACAAAATCAATTGAGCGCTCTGTGGCCCAGTATTGTCTCCGCTTTCTACCAAATAATCGCCGATGTAAGTGCCGTCGGTAGTTGTGTAGCCGGTAATCTGACCGGTCTGCTTGACAATGTGGGCAAGCAGGCGAGTGGTTGTAGTTTTGCCGTTGGTTCCCGTTACCGCTAAAATCGGCACCCGGCTGGGTTGAGGTGAGGGGAAAAGCATATCGAAGACGGCGCCGGCGACGTTGCGGGGTAAACCTTGACTCGGGGCGACGTGCATTCTGAAACCCGGTGCTGCGTTGACTTCGACGATGACGCCGTTGACATCGCGCAGGGGTTGGGAGATGTCGGGAGTTACTACGTCTATGCCGGCGATGTCCAAACCGATAATTTTGGCGACTCTGGAAAACAGCCAGACGTTTTCTGGGTGGATTTCGTCGGTGCGATCGACTGCAATGCCACCGGTACTCAAGTTGGCTGTCGCCCGCAAAAATACTCTTTCGCCGGCCGGCACTACGGAGTCCATCGCGTATCCTTGTTTTTGCAGCAAATCCAGGGACAATTTGTCGATCGTGATCCGGGTGAGTACGTTGTCGTGTCCATCTCCTCGCTGCGGGTCGCGGTTTACTTCTTCAATAAGCTGTTCTACTGTATACCTGCCGTTGCCCACGACGTTAGCGGGTACTCGTTCTGCGACTGCTATGACTTGCCCGTTGACTACCAATACTCTGTGGTCACGGCCGACGTAATAGCGCTCTACTATCACGCTTTTTGTTTTTGATGCCGCGCTGGCTAAGTCGTAGGCTTCTTCTGCTGCTTCCCAGGAATTGATGTCGATCGTAATGCCGCGGCCGTGGTTGCCGTCTAGGGGTTTGAGGACGATCGGATAACCGCCGACATCTTCGATCGCCCCGCGCAGTTCATCCAAATAATTAATCACCGTTCCTCTGGGAACCGGCACACCAGCGCTGGCGAGGATATTTTTGGTACCTTCCTTGTCGCAGGCAAGTTCTACCCCCAAAACTCCTGTGCGGTTGCTCAGAGTTGCCTGAATCCGCTTTTGGTGAACCCCGTAGCCGAGTTGAATCATAAACCTGGCGCTCAAAGGTATCCAAGGAATGCCGCGCGCTTCTGCTTCCTTAATCAGTGTTTCCGTGCTCGGCCCCAAGGCCGCCGAAGCAGCAAACTCTCTGAGATCTCTCAAATCTTGGATTAATTCTGCTGCTGGATAAGTGCCTGTCTCGGCAATGCTTTGGCACAGTCGCACGCCCGCCCGCGCTGCATAGCGACCTGCTTGTTCGTTTTGATACTCAATTACTACTTGGTAAATACCTGGGGTCGCAGTCTCGCGGGTACGGCCGAACCCGACCGGCATTCCTGCCATTTCCTGAAGTTCTAGGGCGACGTGTTCGATTACGTGTCCCATCATTGTGCCTTCTCTGACCCGTTGCAGGAATCCTCCCTGATGGCCTGGGGAACAGTGATGGTCGTTCAAACTCGGAAGTGCGGCGATCAACCCTTCATAGAAGCCAGGAATTTCCGCTGTGGTTTTATCTGCCCACTCCTCTAAATCCAGACGCATCAGGACGAGTTTTTGGCGTCGGATGCTCCAGTAGTTGGGGCCGCGTAAGGTCTGGATTTTAAGTATTTTCATGGCAGTTAGAGGGGTATGGGGCGCGAAATCTTATAGATAATTGGAGCATTTATTCAATTTCGATCTAGATTGCTCGATCGACTGTTCGCTGCGAACAGTTTGGGAGTGAATTTCCAGTTATGGGCTACCCAATTGAAAATTCATGCCCCTGCGATCGGCTAAAAACAAGTACAGGTCAATGGCTAGCAAAAATTCAAAGCCCGAAGTTAGAATTTTCTGTGATTCTGCCTGCTGGGGTCAGCCCGTGGCTGCTTCGGAATCTATTCTTTGTTGTATCCATGATTCGGCCGGAATGCCGCCTAATTTCTGCCGAATCAATGACAAGAGATGTTCTACGTTAGTTGGCTGTGCGGCATTCGGGGGGCCAGCCAGACTCGGAACACGCTCCTGATGGCATTGGTTTGCCTTGGGGCATATTGTAGCAATCTCCGTGACACAGAACGTGCAACCGCATATTGAACAGACTTAAGGGTTCTGTCGCTCCTACCATAGACTCATTGGTATAAAAATTTTCCCTAGAATCAACAATAGTCACAGTGCCTTTACCGAGAATTTTCATAGTATCGTCTCCCTCAAACAAGGCGCAGGTATCTTCGTCAATACCAATAGCGAGGCGATCGGGATGGCAAGCCACAGCCGACAGCAAGCGAGCCATGCGGTTGCGGTTGTGAAAGTGCTGGTCTACGATGATCTCAGGAATAATGTTAAGTCCGTTTGCCATGTCTACTAAAGAGCGGTTCGGTGACGCACCACTCCCACCGCCTGCAATCATGTGATATCCCATCACCGCAGCACCTGCGCTGGTGCCAGCGAGGGTAATCTTGCCTTCGAGAGTTTCTTTGCGAATTTTCTCCATCAGCGGGGTGTCCGCCAGCAGCCCGCAGAGCCGCAGTTGGTCGCCGCCTGTGATGAATACGCCCGTACAATCTTCTAAGTAATCTTTCCAGACGGGGTTTTCGGCTTGTGCGCGTTCGCGGATGTCCACTACTTTGACGGCGCTAACGCCCATCTCGTCAAATATGGTGCGGTAGCGGTTGCTAATTCCTTCGGGATCTCGCGAAGCGCACGGGATGATGGCCAGCCGAGCGTTTGCACCCCCAGCACGGCAAAAAAAGGTATTCAGAATCTCTCGCCCGTGAACTTTGTCTTCGGCTCCCCCGATGACCATAATCGAGGTTTTTGTGCGCTGGGGAATATTGTGTTCAAGGGCTTGAGATGTCAACTGCTGCATGGTATGTCTTCCTCTGTTGGATGTGAAATTCAATTTTGCCGTTGCTGTGGGTAGAATAGGGCTTTTTAAGAATAAATATTTGTTTGCGAGCGAGGTGCGATCGCCGATCGCAGTATCCCGCAGTTGTTTGGGGGCGAGTTTACTTGCAGTCGCTGTCATGAAAAACCGATTATTTTTGTACAAAACCGACCCGCAGACACAGGAAGAGAATTTAACTTGCCAAAATTTTCAGAAATTATAAGAAATTATAAAGAATAAAGCAATTACTGAAAACTGAACTCCCTCTAAAGGTCAAACTAGAGGTGATGTATCAATGAAATTCCAATAATTGTGCGATTTGACGTTGTTACCCTATTTCCAGAATTTTTCCGGGCTCCCCTAGAGTCGGGACTGATGGGCAAAGCCTTAGCTAAAAAGATTGCTGAGGTGAATTTTGTCAATCCCCGCGATTTTACCACAGACAAACACCAGCGAGTCGATGATGAGCCTTACGGGGGCGGAGTGGGGATGCTGATGAAACCGGAACCGATTTTTGCTGCGGTGGAGTCGCTGCCGATTTTGCCGCGGCGGGAGGTGATTTTGCTGACTCCCCAGGGGGAACCGATGCAGCAGGCGATGTTTCGGGAGTTGGCAGCCGATCGCGATCAGTTGGTGTTGATTTGCGGTCATTATGAAGGTGTGGACGATCGAGTGCTGCATTTGGTAACTCGCGAGGTGTCTTTGGGGGATTTTGTGCTCACGGGGGGCGAAATTCCGGCTTTAGCTTTGATAAATGGAGTTTTGCGATTGCTGCGGGGAACTGTGGCGAAGGAAGATTCCCTAAAGTTTGAGAGTTTTGAAGACGGGCTTTTGGATTATCCGCAGTACACTCGACCGGCGGATTTTCGGGGATTGAAGGTGCCCGACGTGTTGCTGTCTGGTAATCACGCAGAAATTGCTCGCTGGCGCAAGCAACAGCAAATTGAAAGAACGCGCCAAAGGCGATCGGATTTGTACGATCGGTGGTTGCAGGAAAGGGGAGAATAAGGTTTGAGGATGTAGCCGTTATTAGTTGGATCTTCAGGGATGATTAGCACTTGAAAGCTAATAGAACTCCCCAGGCAGAACTAAGTTACAGTTTTGCTTATTGAAGCTGTCAATCCTTCAGCAGCTAAAAGATGTCTTAGTCGATCGGTCTCAGCTTTAGTTCCGACAAAAACAGAACCAGGCATCTTCTTTTTTAAGTTCATCGCTTCAGCTAATGACAATTCCATAGCCTGACGCAGGATTTTTGTTACAACTGTTGCACGTTGTTCTTTTTCCAATACAATCAAGTTCCAAGTTTCTTCTTTTGCTAAAATCTCTTTTCTCATTTCGTTAGGTATAGCATCACTATTATCTAACTCGCTTGCCTCCCCGCAATAATGACAGCTATAAGATAGATGCCAGACAACTTTTTTGTCGAAGACAGACTGACCAACCGACATCTGTATGTCTTTGCTACAATTACCGCAAAGTCCGTAAATCAAGACCATTATTTTTCAGCAATCTCTCCGGAAACATGAAATAATTGTCTTTTGCTATACTTCCCAAACATCTACTTTACATGAACATCCGCATCGGCAACGGCTACGACATTCACTGCTTAGTTCCAGAACGCCCCCTCATCCTCGGCGGCGTCCACATTCCCCACGAATTAGGCTTATTAGGACACAGCGACGCAGACGTACTTACCCACGCTATCATGGATGCCATGCTTGGAGCTCTGAGCTTAGGAGATATCGGGCTGTATTTCCCTCCAACTGACCCGAAATGGAAAGGTGCTGATAGTCTCGTCTTGCTGGCACAAGTCAATCAGTTAATATTAGATAAAGGCTGGGAAATCGGCAATATTGATTCGGTGGTGGTAGCGGAACGTCCAAAGCTGAAACCGCATATTGAGCAAATGCGCGATCGGCTTTCTGCTGTCCTACAATTAAAACCTGATCAAATCGGCATCAAAGCTACTACAAACGAAAAGTTAGGCCCTGTGGGGAGAGAAGAAGGAATTGCAGCCTATGCTGTAGTTTTGTTGGGCAAAAAATAGAACTCTAGAATCTCTAATTGACTGTAAAGTTAATCTCAAATCCAACATCGCTAGGAAGCCTGAAATCATGGACACTGACACTTGGGAGTTACAATTACCCGTAGACGCGGATGTGATCGCGTTGGATAAGGACGATAACATAGTCGTGCTAATCGAGGTTAAAATTATTCAAGCTCAAGAAACAGCCGCGAAACAGAAAATTATCGCTCGCGCGATCGATTGGCTGAAAGCTGTGTTAGCTAAGCTATCTGAAAACAACGCGATCGTTCCCTATGCTATGTTTGTTGACGCGGAACAAATTTTGATTTTCAAATGGGATGGTGTAAATTTATCGGAGCCTGTTTGCACTCTAAATACTGGTGAAATATGTCGCTATTATATGCCGACTTTTGGCAGTCGATGGCTCTCTGAACGTACCATTGGGGGGCTGATAGAATCGTGGCTGCATGACTTAGATTATAACTGGAAATCCGAAATTCCTCCAGCATCAGAACAGATATCAGCCATCGGTTTGCTGCCATTACTCGCAAGTGGAACAACAAAATCAGGAGTGGAATTAGGTGGCAATTATATATATCGAGACCAACTTTCTGATGAGTATTGCTACAGGGCGTGAGGCTGAAGCAATTATGTTGCTCAGAGATTTGTCCTCATCAGTTCAGTTAGTCATACCCAGCGTTTGTTATATGGAGGCTTGGTCAGCTTTCGAGGACGAGTTGAAGCGACAAAACTCTTTTAAGGAACAGCTAAGCCGTCAAATTAGCGAAACAAAGCGAGATGTGACCTCTGAAAAGGTCGCCTCTCTATCTTTCCACCTAGAAGAGTCATTAGTTTACTATCTTGAACGAATAGATGAAATTGAATTGCGGTTGCGTGAAGCAATTTCTATGATGTCATGTAATGCCGAAATGATTGCATTAAATTCCGAGATTATTCAAGCAAATTTAAACACACCTATCATCAAAAAAGACCCAACAGACAATTTGATTCTACACTGTATCCTCAGTCATGCCCGATCGCATTCTACAGAAACCAAAGTATTTCTCAGCGGTAACGTCAAAGAATTTGGTCTACCGGAAGTTCAAGATGTTTTGCGAGAAGCCGGGATTACAAAGTATTTCTCTGTAACTAAAAACTTTCTCGGTTGGTTACAATCTCAGTCATAGTTGCACGCAGATGGTAAACTAAAAAATTATGAAAATTTCTATGATGCTACATTCAAGACTGCGCTGGCTGGCGATTTTACTGGCGGCAATTGCCACCCTAACTCTGTCTGCGTGCACTCCAGCCCGATCGAACTTAGTAAACAGACTCATCGTTCCCACCCCCAGCGGCCCGGCCACCTTTAACTACCCCCTCAATCAATCTGCATACAGCGTCTTTGGTTATATGTACGAGGGATTAATCAACGAAAACGGCTTGACATCCGAGTTAGAACCCGGTTTAGCTGAATCATGGGAAGTTTCTAAAGATGGCAAAAAGATTGTCTTTACCCTGCGAGAGGGATTGAAATGGTCGGACGGGGAACCGATGACTACTGATGACATTATCTTCAGCTATGAAAAAATTTATTTCAATGACAAAATTCCTAGCGGTTTGAAAGATATTCTGAGGGTTGGCATCAGTGGCGAATTTCCAAAAGTTAAAAAAATTGACAGCCGCCGCGTTGAATTTTCCGTTGCCGAACCCTTTGCTCCATTTATTAGATATGCTGGCGGAATCCCGATTTTACCAGGTCATATTTTACAGGAAGCTGTAGAAAATACAGATGCAGACGGCAACCCTAAATACCTGGCTACTTGGGGCACTGATACTGACCCTAAAAAAATTGTCGGAAATGGTCAGTACCGAATGCTGAGTTATACTCCTAATCAGCGCGTTGTTTTGGAACGAAATCCGTATTTTTGGCGCAAAGATGCTGAGGGAAATCCTCAACCTTACATCCAGCAAATTGTTTGGCAAATTATCGAAAATACTGATAATCAACTGCTGAATTTTCGATCGGGTGATTTGGATACTCTGAACGTGGAACCGGAAGTGTTTCCGCTGCTGAAACGGGAGGAAAAACGCGGCAAATATACGGTATTCAACGGCGGCCCAGATACTGGCAGCGTGTTTATGTGTTTCAATCTGAATAAGGGGCGCAATGCTCAAAATCAGCCGTTTGTAGACCCGGTTAAGTCTCGCTGGTTCGCGAGTAAGGAATTCCGGCAGGCGATCGCCTACGGCATCAACCGATCCGCCATGACTAACAATATTTATCGCGGACTTGGCGCGCCCCTGCATTCCCCAATTCCGGCGCAAAGCCCGTTCTACCTGTCCCCAGAACAGGGATTGAAAACTTACAGTTACGATCCGCAAAAAGCCAAAGAGTTACTGTTAAGTGCTGGTTTCAAGTATAATAGTAACGGCGAATTGTTGGATGCTGATGGCAACAAGGTGCGATTTACTTTGTTGATGGCGGCGGGTAAAAAAGTTCGGGAACAAATGGCAACGCAAATTAAGCAAGACTTGGGCAAACTGGGGATGCAAATTGATACGCAGTTCCTGAGTTTTAACACTTATGTGGAAAAGCTGCGGTTGACGAGGAATTGGGATACTTACCTCGGCGGTTTTACGGGAGGTACTGAACCGCACAGCGGCTACAATATTTGGTCTGTTAACGGCACGCTGCACAGTTTCAACCAGGGCCCGCAAGCCGGAGAACCGCCGATTAAGGGTTGGAAAGTTGACGACTGGGAACAGAAAATAGATGACCTTTACGTGAAAGCTTCTCAGGAGCTCGATGAGGCGAAGCGCAAGGAACTTTATGCTGAAACGCAGCGGATTATAGCGGAACAAGTGCCGTTTATCTATATGGTGAATCCGCTGACTTTTGAGGCGGTGCGCGATCGCGTTTCGGGAATTCGTTACAGCGCCCTCGGCGGTGGTTTCTGGAATTTGTACGACCTGAAAATAACAGAATAGTCAGCAGTCAGCAGTCATTAGTCAGTCATTAATTAATGGAACCTAAAATTTTACAGAAGTTACTCGAATCTGTCGCGACCGGGGATATTAGCCCGATCGCAGCTTTGGATAAATTAAAGCATTTTGACTTTGAACAAGTCGGCGATTTTGCCAAAATTGACCACCACCGCACTTTAAGAACGGGTTTTCCTGAAGTAATTTGGGGCCCAGGGAAAACGCCAGACCAAATTGTTGAGATTATCGAGGCGATGCGCGGGCGAAATTCTGCCGTGATGGCGACACGAATCGAACCGGAAGTTTTCGAGCAACTGCAACAAAAAATACCCGATTTGTGCTACTACCAAAAGGCTCGAATTTGTGCAATTTCTCCCAATTCCCCAACTCCGCAGCATCCGGGTACTGTGACTATTATCAGTGCAGGAACGGCGGATTTGCCTGTAGCGGAAGAGGCGGCAATTACTGCGGAACTTTGCGGTTTTCAGGTGCGACGTTTGTGGGATGTCGGAGTTGCCGGCATTCACCGCTTGCTGAGCAACCGGCACGTGATTGCTGATGCTGATGTTTTGATTGCGGTTGCGGGTATGGAAGGTGCTTTGGCGAGTGTGGTTGCGGGTTTGGCAGATTGTCCGGTGATTGCTGTGCCGACAAGTGTAGGTTACGGCGCGAGTTTTGGCGGGATTGCTCCTCTTTTAACTATGCTCAATTCTTGTGCGGCTGGTGTGGGTGTGGTGAATATTGATAATGGGTTTGGGGCGGCAATTTTAGCTTGTCAAATTCTCAGAACTGCTGGCAGAGTGGGGAGAATCGGAGAGGGGGAGAATCGGAGAGAGGGAGAATAGTTACAAACCCCCTCTCTCAGATAAGACTAAGGCAAACTGCCACAGGACGATCGATTTTTAGGGTGCATCTTGCACCATTCTCGCTTAACAGGCTTTCCGGCCTGTTCCACAAAGAGTGAGTTTTCTTGTGGGGAGTAGGGGTTGGGCAGGAGAGCCCGCCCGTAAAAAACCTAATTGAAAATGGTGCAACATCTCAGGTGCGTCAGACTCCGTTATTGAAATATTATTGAAGATTTCGGGTAGTAGAGCACCTTATATCAAACCCGTTAGCATGGGAATAGTAAATTCGAGTTGACTGTTCACTGTCAACAGTCAACAGTCAACACTCAACAGTCAACATCATTCCGGTGGCACCGGAATGATATTACTATATATGTCAGTTGCGTCCAGGACTGCCAGACTCGGCGGTTGAAAGAGACTGTTGGCGAATTAAAAAAGGGTGAAACCAAACATCCCATAATCATGGAAAAAAAACTACAAT
>NZ_JAUBRA010000099.1:0-16758 GCF_036701555.1 Microcoleus sp. Pol10D4 | reverse complement strand
ATGACTAATGACTAATGACTAATGACTAATGACTAATGACTAATGACTAATGACTAATGACTAATGACCAATGACTATCCAATCAAGAAAGTACCGTTACCGTTAGATTGTTGGAAGCTCAAATTCAAACTAGCTCCTCCTTCAATCACGCCGAGCACAAATTCAAAAGCCTCGATTGATAAATTGTTGCCAATGGGAATCAAGTCGTAGCTGGTTAAAGAAGTTCCTTGCAGTAGAATCAAGTCCTGTCCTGCTTTGAAGTTCCGAATAGTAGCTTCACCGTTACCCAAATAGAGCGGGAACGAGCTGAAATTCCCGCCTGTAGGAAGAGGAGGTGTGAGTACGAATGTATCAACTCCCGGGCCACCAATCAAGACATCAAACTCATTGAGTCCAGAGCTTTCAAACTGCCGATTGCCTCGGGGATCGATACCTACATCCACTCCAATCAGTTCCGTATTCCCCACGCCAATACCTGTGATAACATCGTTGCCGGAAGTTCCGACAAAAGTAGCAGACCGGCTTGGCTCATTTTTACCAAAATTGAAGTAGTGTTCCCGGCCCGTTCTCAAGGCTCCAGAGTTGACAAAGGGTACAATGTCAGGGTTTTTCTTTAAGTATTCGGGTTCAAAAAAAGAAGTCCCAAACCGACCTTCTTTGACGCCGAATTGAATGAAATGCTGGTATCCAGATTTGAAAGTTCCGTTCAGAACGAAAGGACGAAGGTCTGAATTATTTGCTAAATAAAAATTTTCGTTGTACTCAGGCGATACTTGGGTGTGGCGAGTTCCTTCATCGTAACCGAACTGAATAAAGTGATCTAAGCCTGTAGCAAAAGGAGCGTTTGGATTGCTAGGAGTGCGGACAAAGGGTTGGAGGTCTGGATTTCCCTCAAGGTAAGTATCTTCGTCAAAATACCGCGATATTTTGGTGAGGCCGGCTGCTTGACCAAATTTTTCAAAGTGTTCTCTTCCAGATTTGATGATTCCTGCATCAATGGCCGGTTTCAGCCACGGATATTGCGAAAGGTAGTATTGTTCGTCGAAAATATCGTAATTCATCGTTGCTGTTTTAATAATGTAAAGTACGATCGTACTTTTTTATAGAACCATCGCCCACCACCAATAAAAAATCATTAATCATCAGCATTAGCTAATGACTAATGACTAATGACTAATGACTAATGACTAATGACCAATGACTAATGACTAATGACCAATGACCAATGACTATCCAATCAAGAAAGTACCGTTACCATTAGATTCTTGGAAAGTCAAACCCAAGGTTGCTCCTCCTTCAATCACGCCGAGCACATCTCCAAAACGCTGGATTGACAAATTGTTGCCAACCGGAGTCAGGCTGTAGCCGTTTAAAGAAGTTCCTTGCAGTTGGATAAAATCGCTTTCGATGTCGAAGTTGCGAATCGTAGCTTGACCGTTACCCAAATACAGCGGTGTCGGGGTGACATTCCCGGCTGTAGGAGGAACTCCGAGTACAAATGTATTAGTTCCTGGTGCACCAATTAGGACATCGAATTCATTGGTGCCAAAGCTTTCATATTGCCGGTTGCCTTGGGGATCTATTCCTACTTCCACTCCCACAAGTTCGACATCGCCCACGCCAACACCAGTTAAAACATCGTTGGTACGGGTGCCGACAAAAGTCGCGTCGCGGGCCGGCTCAAATTGTCCAAAATTGAAGAAGTGTTCGCGGCCGGTTCTCAAGTTTCCAGAGTTGACAAACGGCACGATGTCGGGATTTTCTTTTAAGTATTCCGGCTCAAAAAATGAAGTCCCAAACCGACCTTCTTTGGACCCGAATTGAATGAAATGGTCGAAGCCGGATTTGAAAGTTCCGTTTTGAATAAACGGTTGAAGTTCAGAGTTGTTTGCTAAATAAAAGCTTTCGTTGTATTCGGGTGATACTTGGGTGCGGCGCTGTCCTTCATCGTAACCGAACTGGATAAAGTGATCGAGGCCTGTCGCAAAAGGTGCGTTTGGGTTGACTGTACGGACGAAGGGTGCGAGGTCTGGATTCCCAGCAAGGTAAGCATTTTCGTCAAAATAACGCGATACTTTAGTTAGACCGCCTTCTCGCCCAAATTTTTCAAAGTGCTCTCTCCCAGATGAGATGACTCCTGCGTCAATGGCTGGTTTGACCCAAGGATATGAGGCGAGGTAGAATTGTTCGTCGAAAATTGCGTAGTTAGCCATGTTTTCCCCCTAAAGTTTTGATGAGTTTGAGATTCTATAGCAATTAGTTTTCCATGAACTCGATCGCCGATCAGGAATTTACACAAAACAGACTTTATGAAATGGTTTTAAGTTCCTGGTAAAATATCAATTTTTGTGACTCAGCAATTATCGAAGGCTCGATTCTGCCTTCCGAAATTATGCCTTTTTCCCCTCAGTTAATTGAGCGATCGCCAGTTTTATCAATTCTACAAAACTTGGAACTTTTTTCAGGATTTCTTTCTTACTCGTTGGTTAATTTTTAATTATTTTTATCCAATCCATTAATCGTATGCACAAAATATATATTTTGTCAAGTAAATTTATGTAAATAAAATATGGAGTATTTGCTCAAGGAATTTATAAAAAAATGTAACGAAAAGTTGACCTAAATTTGTCGAATTGTGTCATGTGCAGGCTCAAATCGCCTAATGGCAAGCGTTTTCTGGTAAAAATGCTTATGGGATAAAAAAATTCCCGATTCGCGAAAACAGCATCTTAAAGGAGCCTAACCGGATGTTCACTCACGTCAAGCCCACCATTCGCCACGTCGTGCCGGAAAACTTGCAAGGGCGATCGCTCATGAAGGTGGTCTATGTCGTACTGGAACCGCAGTATCAAAGCGCCCTGTCGGCAGCGGTTCGATCGATAAACCAGAAAAATCCGAATTTGGCAATAGAAATCAGTGGCTACCTGATCGAGGAACTCCGCAGCCCGGAAAATTACGAAGCCTTCAAGCGGGATGTGGCGGATGCCAATGTATTTATTGCTTCTCTAATTTTCATCGAAGATTTGGCAGAAAAAGTGGTATCGGCGGTGGAACCGCTGCGCGACAGCTTGGATGTCGCCGTCGTCTTCCCGTCGATGCCAGGGGTGATGCGACTCAATAAAATGGGCAGTTTCTCGATGGCACAGTTGGGACAAAGCAAAAGTGCGATCGGCGAATTCATGAAAAAACGGAAGGAAAAATCCGGGAGTTCCTTCCAAGACGGAATGCTGAAACTGCTGCAAACTTTGCCGAAAGTGCTGAAATATTTGCCGATCGACAAAGCCCAAGATGCGCGCAACTTCATGCTGAGTTTCCAGTATTGGCTGGGCGGTTCCCAAGAAAACTTGGAAAACTTCTTGCTGATGCTGTCACATAAATATGTCTTCAAAGGCCAGTCACAGCCGACTTTCCAAGAACCTGTTGTCTACCCAGACATGGGAATTTGGCATCCTTTGGCATCGTCGATGTTTGAAGATGTAAAAGCATATCTGACTTGGTTTAATGCCCGTACAGATATTTCTGCGGATCTCAAAGATCCCCTCGCACCTTGCATTGGTTTAGTGTTGCAACGCACTCACTTAGTCACGGGAGATGACGCGCACTATGTAGCAATGGTGCAGGAATTGGAGGCAATGGGGGCGCGGGTGGTGCCGATTTTTGCCGGCGGTTTGGACTTCTCTAAACCTGTGGAGACTTTTTTCTTGGAAGTCGGGGCAAAAGGTGTGACACCTCTGCCGATTGTTGATGCGGTGGTTTCTCTGACTGGTTTTGCTTTGGTGGGCGGCCCGGCGAAACAAGATCACCCGAAGGCGATCGAATCTTTGAAAAAATTAAATTGCCCTTACATGGTGGCTTTGCCGCTGGTTTTCCAAACGACAGAAGAATGGGAAGATAGCGATTTAGGCTTGCACCCGATTCAAGTTGCGTTGCAAGTTGCGATTCCTGAGTTGGATGGTGCGATCGAACCGATTATTGTGTCGGGACGTGATGGCGCAACTGGCAAGGCGATCGCCCTGCAAGATAGAATCGAAGCAATTTCCCAGCGCGCTATGAAATGGGCAATGCTGCGCCGCAAACCCAAATTAGATAAAAAAGTTGCGATCACAGTTTTCAGTTTTCCTCCTGATAAAGGCAACGTCGGAACAGCCGCTTACTTGGACGTTTTCGGCTCGATTTACGAAGTATTGAAAGCCTTAAAAGGTAACGGTTACGACTTGCCAGAATTACCGGATTCCGCCGAAAAACTGATGCAAGAAGTCATTCATGACGCAACAGCCCAATACCAAAGTCCCGAATTAAATATTGCTTACCGGATGTCCGTAGCTGAATACGAAGAATTCACTCCTTATTCGGAAAGGTTGCAAGAAAATTGGGGGCCACCTCCGGGACATTTGAACAGCGACGGACAAAATTTGCTGATTTTTGGCAAACATTTTGGCAATGTGTTTATCGGAGTGCAACCTACTTTTGGATACGAAGGCGATCCGATGCGGTTGTTATTCTCTCGTTCTGCCAGTCCCCACCACGGTTTTGCTGCTTACTATACATATTTGGAGCGCATTTGGGGTGCGGATGCGGTGCTGCACTTTGGCACTCACGGTTCCCTGGAATTCATGCCCGGTAAGCAGATGGGAATGTCTGTCGATTGTTATCCTGACAGTTTGATCGGCAAGATTCCTAACCTCTATTATTACGCTGCTAATAATCCTAGTGAGGCAACAATTGCTAAGCGCCGCAGTTATGCTGAAACAATCAGTTATCTGACTCCTCCGGCTGAAAATGCTGGGTTGTACAAAGGTTTGCAGGAACTCAGCGAGTTAATTGCTTCTTATCAAACTTTGAAAGAGACTGGGCGCGGTGTGCCGATTGTGGATGCGATCGTCGAAAAATGCCGTTTGGTAAATTTGGATAAGGATATCGCGTTACCTCCCGAACAAGAACGAGGGGTTGCTGCGGATATGACTGCCGAGGAACGGGATAATTTAGTTGGCTTGGTTTACCGCAAGTTGATGGAGATTGAGTCGCGGTTGTTACCTTGCGGTTTGCACGTGATCGGTAAGCCGCCGACTGCTGAAGAGGCGATCGCAACTTTGGTTAACATTGCCAATTTAGACCGGGAAGAAGACGGATTAATCAGTTTGTCGCGGATTATTGCTCAAAGTCTCGATCGCAATATTGACGATATCTACACCAACAACGACAAAGGCATTTTAGCAGATGTTGAATTGTTACAAAACATCACCTTAGCCTGTCGGGATGCTGTTGGCGCTTTGGTGAAGGAACAAACCGATGCTGAGGGTCGAGTTTCCCTGGTTTCCAAGTTGAATTTCTTCAACATGGGCAAGAAAACACCTTGGATTGAATCCTTACACGCAGCGGGTTACAAAAAGGTCGATCCAGAACTGATTAAACCGCTGTTTGAGTATCTAGAATTCTGCTTGCAGCAAGTTTGCGCCGATAACGAATTGGGCGCATTATTGCGCGCCCTAGAAGGCGAATACATTATCCCTGGCCCAGGCGGCGATCCGATTCGCAACCCGGATGTTTTGCCGACTGGGAAGAATATGCACGCTTTGGACCCGCAGTCAATCCCCACCACAGGGGCGATCAAGTCTGCTAAGGTTGTAGTCGATCGGCTATTAGAAAGACAGCGCGTTGATAACGGCGGAAATTACCCAGAAACCATCGCCGTTGTCTTGTGGGGAACCGACAACATCAAGACTTACGGCGAATCCCTCGCCCAAGTAATGTGGATGGTGGGAGTGAAGCCAGTTCCCGACGCTTTGGGCCGGGTAAACAAACTCGAATTGCTTTCTTTAGAAGAGTTGGGACGCCCTCGGATCGACGTAGTAATTAACTGTTCCGGCGTATTCCGCGACTTGTTCATCAACCAAATGAATTTGTTAGATAAAGCCGTGAAAATGGCAGCGGAAGCCGACGAACCGTTAGAGATGAACTTCGTCCGCAAACACGCCCTGAAGCAAGCGGAAGAAATGGGAATTAACCTGCGACAAGCAGCAACCCGGGTATTTTCTAATGCCTCTGGTTCCTATTCATCTAACGTCAACTTGGCGGTGGAAAACAGCACTTGGGAAAGCGAAGCCGAGTTGCAGGAAATGTACTTAACCCGCAAATCCTTCGCCTTTTCTTCCGACAATCCCGGAACAATGGAACAAGACCGGAAGATTTTTGAATCATCCTTGAAAACTGCGGAAGTCACCTTCCAGAACTTGGATTCTGCGGAGATTTCCCTAACCGACGTGTCGCACTATTTCGACTCCGACCCGACTAAATTGATCGGCAGTTTGCGCGCAGATGGGAAGAAACCGGCATCATTTGTTGCTGATACAACTACAGCCAACGCGCAGGTGCGGACGCTATCAGAAACCGTGCGTTTAGATTCGCGGACTAAGCTGCTGAATCCGAAGTGGTACGAAGGGATGTTGTCGCACGGTTATGAAGGCGTGCGGGAGATTTCTAAGCGTCTGGTGAATACGACTGGATGGAGTGCGACTGCGGGCGCTGTGGATAATTGGGTGTATGAGGATGTCAACACTACGTTTATCCAAGATGAGGAGATGCAGAAGCGTTTGCTTAACTTAAATCCTCATTCTTTCCGCAAGATTGTCAGCACTTTGCTTGAGGTGAATGGCCGGGGTTATTGGGAAACTTCGGAGAACAATTTGGATCGTCTGCGTGAACTTTATCAGGAGGTGGAAGACCGGATAGAGGGGGTAGAATAAACCTCCGAATTTCGGACGATAGCCTTTAATCTGTAGGGACACAGCAATGCTGTGTCCTTATATTTTTGGGAGGGTTTTGATGAGTAGGAAGCGATCGCCCTCGCAACTCACTCGATATGCTACAATCGCCAATAAAGGTCGTTTAGCCGCGATAAAATACCGCTATGACTACCCTCACCCTCAACCTCAACCCAATTATCAAGCTGACAGACGAGCAGTTTTTCCAACTCTGTCAGGAGAATGAAAATATTAGATTGGAACGCACAGCTAAGGGAGAATTAATTATCATGTCACCAGCAGGAGGAGAAACTAGCAACAGCAATGCAGGATTAACTGCACAAATTTGGATTTGGAATCAGCGAAATAAACTGGGTAAAGTTTTTGATTCCTCTGGCGGTTTTAAACTTCCCAATGGTGCAAATAGAGCGCCTGATGCTTGTTGGGTAAAGCTAGAACGTTGGGATGCACTAACTCCCGAACAACAAAAGAAATTTCCGCCCATTTGTCCAGATTTTGTCGTCGAGTTAATGTCTCCCAGCGATTCTTTGAAAGAAACTCAGGATAAGATGAAAGAGTATCGAGACAACGGTGCGATTTTGGGTTGGTTAATTAACCGCAAATCGCGACAAGTGGAGATTTATCGTCCGAATCAAGAAGTTGAAGTTTTACAATCTCCAGCCACTGTATCAGGTGAAGATGTTCTCCCCGGATTTATTTTGAATCTTGAGTCGATTTGGTAAAGTGCGATCGTACCTGTCCGATACAGTAAAACGGTAGGGAAACGGCAGTGCCGTGTCCTAGGGATACGGAAACGGCACTGCCGTTTCCCTACGTCTGAGTTTTTACATACTGTTTCACCACTGAATTCAAACTAAACAAAGTTATCTGTTCCTGTTCCTGCGTATCCAATAAAAACCGATTTCCAAGAGATCGCACTGCATTGACTATTTCTGACGGCGAAAATGGTATTTTGTTGAAAATTTGCGACACAGCAACGGGTTCAGGTTGATTAGCTAGGTGAACCATAACTGCCAATTCTGCCGCAGTCAAACGCCCAAAAGGTTGAGATAACTGAGATTGCAACCCTTCATCTAAAATCGGCATTTCGCACTGCAAAAACTCCGCAACTCTCCCCCCGAACAACTCTTGAATCAGCGTTGCAGTGAACTCCAACCACAGAGGATTGCCTTGATAAATATCAATCAAAGTTTCCCATGTTTCCTGATCGGATAACTTTTGTGAGTTCAAAATCTCTTTAGCTGCGACTCCTAAACTTCCCAATACAAAACATCGCACGGGATGATTATCTTTTGATAATCTGGCAATTTCTCTGGGTTTTTCCCAACTATTCAATATCAAACAACTTTGATGACAAACTTCGGCAATTAGTTTAAAAAATAACTGATAATCTTCATATCCAGTTTTATATTGTCCCGCTAGTTGTCCGCTGCCCCAAAGCATCTGTACATCATCGAGGACAATCAGACATCGGTATTTTCGCAGGTAATCGAGGATTTGGGAAATTTTGGTTTCGATGCTTTGGGGAATTTCTGATTGTTGGGAGAAGATTTGCAGCAGGTTGGTGAGGGTTGCGTCTAGGGTTGGGGAAAAGCGGAGGCTGCGATAGATGACGTAATCGAATTGGGTTTTGATGCGATCGATCAGGCTTAGGGAGAGGGTTGTTTTGCCGATGCCGCTGATTCCGAGGAGTGCGATCAGGCGTGTGTGTTCCTGTGTTATCCAGTTTTCGAGGGTGGAGAGTTCGGAAGTGCGATCGAAAAAGGTGAATATTTCCGGTGCGTCACCTAAGTCTATGTGGGGTTGGGTTGGGGTTTGTTGGGGGTTTTGGGGAGAGGAGGGCGATCGCACCTTTCTTTGACAAAAGTTTACATGATTATTAACTGTTACATTTTCGCTTCCGATAGTTGTTGGTGAAAAATTAGTGTAAAACTTTGCCCTTTCCAGTATCGCTTTAACATTTACTCTACTAACATCTTCCTCGAAGACATCTGATAGTATCTTCCATAGTTCATAAGCAGCAACCCTAACATAACCCTCGCTGCGATCGCAGTCTTGCGCTATCTTTGCATATTTCCGACCTTGACATACTTCTTTTAATATAGTCTCTTGCAGGTCGTCTAAGTGCTTCCCTGTTTTAGAAAAAACTTTTTCGTCGGCAAATCTTAAGACTTCATTAAGCTCCATAGATCGCGTTTGGGGTAATTTTTACTGATTTTAACTTATTTTTTCTAATATTTTAGATAACATTATCTAACTTTTTATAACTTTTTATAATACGGTCAAGTAAGCGATCGGGCAAAGTGGTCATTGTATGATTTTTTTAGCAAAGGTTGGTTGCACTGGACTTGACCATGCTACATCAGCCCAGTTGATATTTCGGAAATTTGCGATCGGGTGTATGAAGTAAGTCCCGATAATTCCGATATTGTCAGACTAATTACCATACCATACTCAGCATTACGGAAACCAATCAAGAGGTAATATGCCTAAAACCCATACTGGCAATATGCTTGCCATTCATGATGTTGATTCTAGGAAAGTCAAGGAAATGGTTCAGCACCTAATGAGTAAGAAAAGTTACTGTTTTCCGTCTATTAAAGTTCGGAGAACTAAAGATAATTTGCTGGTTGTAATCGATGGTGTACATCGGGCTGTTGCTTCTTGTGTTATTAATATCCCGGCTGATTATGACGAAGTTAGAGAAAATGAGTTATTAAATGATTCAGATATCGATAGGCGTAACCTATATTTGATATCTAAGTTGGCTAATAATTGCAAGGCTTAAATACTTAATTATAGCGTATATCTAACGGGATGGGATCGCTCTCTCGAATCTACTATACGCTATTGGAAAGAAAGGGAGAGGGTGCAGGGGGCGATCGCTGCGGGAGTACCAAAATTGGGATTTGTCGGTTCAAGAAAGATCAATCAGTACACTGAAAGGGTAATTTACAAATGCTATGACTGCAAGCAACAAACCTCTATTGATACTGATTCGCCACCGTAAATGCTTGCTTGAGTAATTTGACTTTAACCCATTGTACATAAATACACACATACAACAAGAGACAATCAAATGTCATTAGAGCAATGGAAAAATGTTGATATATTCAATCCTCATGTCCAGTGGCAGAACGATCTGGCACTTAGACTCGTCGATACTTGCGAAACTATTGTTGGACGCCGGGGTGAAACAGGAATAGACCGTTTGGACTATGAGTTCCAAGGTAAATTTTACTTGGAAGATAGAGGCTACTACAAAGATAACGTTGTTATTATTAGTCTGAACAACAAATATAGGGAAATTTATTCTACAAAAATTGAGAATTGGGATAACGGTATTACAGTTACATTAGTATCTTCTAAAAAAGTTGTTTTATCAGCTACAAAAAGTAGGGTTGAATACGGAGATCCTGTTACCCACGGATTTACTTCCTCTACAAATATTATCAAAAGCTGTAACTTGTCGGTTTTTTTGATCGGTTCTTGGCTCGATCATATTGAATTTTTGAGGCTCATGGATGAACAATATCTAAAACAGCAAAAAGAACAACAAGATAAAAGAGAGGAAGAATATCGTCGTAAAAACTTTGGTAGAATCGATTAGCAATGCTTCAATAGCCTTGGTATGCCAAGTTTTTGATAAACTTCCCCAGGTTCCACGCTACTTTCTCCTGCTTGTTTGCGCTTCATTGACTCTAACAATTTCTGCTTGACTTCTTCCTTAACTTCTAAACCTGCATCAGGATCGCCCAAATATTCTTCTAAACACTGTTCCACGGTATGCCGAATTAAGTCCCGCAATTGGTCAACTGTCATGTCTTTGACTTGCATCTTAATCTCCTAGTCTGTGGGATTATCAATAAATAATAGCAACTTTAGTATTGAACAAATGAATCAGGATGTTGGTATCGAGAAGATATTTATTAATCATCCTATTCTTCTCTAAGTTGCAACTGGAATTCCAAAGCATCCACACGATACGGCAAAAAACCTCGCCATCTCTTTAAATTTTTCCTGGGCAATCTTTCACTGCTACCCTCAGTCTGGGTTGTTACCCGATCGCGCATCAAAGCTGACAATACTTCTAAAAGCTGCTGTTGCTCGTCAGGAGTAAGATTTTGAGCCTGACTCAGTACCTCGCTATAAGTAGACATAGGCTTTATGTTGAGATTTTTTGGCTGATTGTTATTATAGCAATTTAGTATCGAGGGAAGTACGATCGCCCTTATCTTCCCAAAGTACGATCCGGTTATGCTATATTATAAGTAGATACGTTTTGTATATACACTATCATGCAGTTTGAATGGGATGAAAATAAAAACGCCCAAAACCTCAAAAAACATGGCATTAGCTTTGAAGAAGCTCAAGAAATCTTTGACGGAATCGTTTTTAATGCCATTGATGAGCGTTTCGACTACGGAGAAATCCGAGAAATCAGTATTGGTGCCATACAAGGTGTCGTTATCGTTACCGTAGCGCATACTGAAAGAAATGGAGCTATCCGCATCATCTCTGCAAGAAAAGCCACTCGTCAAGAAAAAAATACCTACTATGACTATCTCGCGCAAACGACTTGAAGAATTAGAAAATATTCCAGAATCTGCGATCGATACCTCTGATATTCCTGAATTAGATGCGAATTTTTGGGCAAAAGCAAAACTCGTAACACCACTGACAAAACAAGCTATTTCTTTAAGAGTTGATAGCGATGTATTAGATTGGTTTAAAAGCCAAGGAAAAGGTTATCAATCTCTAATGAATGCTGTGCTGCGCTCTTATGTTGAACATCACATAAAAAGCAGTGAATAAATAAATGTACGATCGCCCTTATCTTCCCAAGGTGCGCCCTAATACACTTCACGACGATGAGCAATAACAGTCACAACCACACGCTTTTGCTCATCATCAATGTCACAAACTACCCGATAATCTCCAACGCGATAGCGATAGTATCCAGCTAATTCGCCTTTGAGTTGCTTAATATTTGGATGACTGCGAGGGTCAGTTTTCAACATCTCAAAACATCTATCTAGCTTGCGTTGTAAAGAAGCTGATGCTTCTTCAAAAAACTCCTGAGCATCAAAGCTAAGAACGACTGAATAAAACTTTAGACTTTCATCAGTATTTTCGTTTGAGTTGCTCAACTGAAGTCACCTTACCTGCTGCTACATCTTTTTGGGCTTTATTAAATACTTCAAGAAAACCGGGAATTTTTAATAATTCCACCGTAGCTTCATTGCTTTCACGTTCTGCTAAATAAGCTAAGAAATCAGCCACAACGATCAGCCGTTCAGGAGATAAGCGATCTATGGATTGCTTAAGATTCTGGCGAAGTTCTTGAGTTTTCATAGTTCATAGCTATTGAAAATTATTAGAGCTGGCTGTTTGATTATACCAGATAGTCTGAAATTTGGCTCCTGCGGCCCTGATTTTCCCTGCATTGCGATCGCCCCGATATTGCCTGCAGTGCGATCGCCCTGAGCTTCCTCTGCATGGCAATTTAGTTTTGAGGAATGTTGGCAGTAAATTTAATGTTATTACCTACGCTTCAACCCCAGCACGCTGAGAAAAAAGCTCGACAAAACCATCTGCAAACCAACAGTCAGGCAAGTGAGCGAGGGAATAACCAAACGCAGAGTTTTAGAAGGATCGAGAGAACCGAAAGCAGTTTTGCTCCAGATAGTTAATGATAGGAACGAGCCAAATATTCCGATTAAAATCAGCGTGACTCCGACAATCAATCCTGTCTCTAGGGTGACATAGCGAAATATTTTGTTGAGTTTGGGGTCTTCTGGCAGGAATTTCTCGCTGATGGCAAAAATCTTGGTGAAAAAAGCAAAAGTTATTGCTTGAAAACCGATAATAATTGCGATCGCACCATAAAGCAGCGTGTGTACATCAAAGCTGATACTCCCAATCTTTTGAGTACCGGGTAACAGCCAAATGCTAACAATTAGACCCCAAATCATCAGCGCAGTACCCGGATACAAAAACAGCCACCGAGGACTGTAAAGCAGCAAAAATCGCAGGTGCCGCCAGCCATCTCGCCAAGTTCGCAAGTGCGGCGGGCGGCTGCGGCCGTCGGGAGAAAGTACCGTTGGGATTTCAGTTATCCGCAGCTTGTACACAGAGGCCTTGACCACCATTTCGCTAGCAAATTCCATCCCCGTCGTTTGCAAGTCGAGTTTCAAAATTGAGTCTCTCCTAAAACCCCTGAGTCCGCAGTGAAAATCGCCGACGGGACTTGCAAAAAATAACCGCCCAACCCATGTCAGCACCGGATTTCCTAAATATTTGTGCAGCGGCGGCATTGCACCCGGTTTGATTCCCCCTTGAAAGCGGTTTCCCATTACTAAGTCGAAACCTTCTCGCAATTTGTTGACAAAAAAGCCGAGGTTGGAAAAATTGTAGCTGTCGTCAGCATCGCCCATGATAATATAAACTCCGCGCGCTGCAATGATGCCTCCCATCAGGGCGCTGCCGTAGCCTTTGGCTGCTACGGGCACAACTCTCGCTCCCATTCTGGTAGCGATAGCTTGAGAACCGTCAGTGCTGCCGTTGTCTGCTATGATGACCTCGCCTGCAATATCAAGTTCGCGCAGGGACTTCTGTGCCTTCTCGATGCAGATTTCTAAAGTTTCTGCTTCGTTCAGACAAGGCATGAGTATTGATAGTTCTAGAGTATATTCTCCGTTTGGGTTGGTCTGCTCTGCCATATATTTGTTCGACTCTCGATCGCGATCGACCATACTTGATTTTCCCGTATCTCTGCTTAAAATATTAGTGGTGAATAAAATCTAACAAAACTTAATTAAAGTTTTTCAGGTTTGTGGGAACGGCAATTTTTGATTGTACTATAGGTTAGTAAATTTATGAATAGAAGCGTTTTTATGTTATTGCTTGCTGCAATATTGTGCGGCGTCGCAGGTCAATTTAGTCTGAAGGCAGGAGCTAAAATATTAGGGCCCATTGGCGCTGCTAATTTAATAGAAAAAATTCTAGCAATGGCTACTCAGCCGTTGATTGTAGGCGGTCTTTCTTTGTATGCAATTTCTTCGATCGGCTTTATTGTAGTTTTGTCGCGGGCAAACCTTAGCATAGTCTCGCCTTTACTGTCAATTAGTTATCTGTTTACTGTTTTAGGCGGCAAACTTATATTTCACGAGCCTTTGCCGCCGCTGCGGTTGGTAGGCGTGGGGCTAATTATGACAGGAGTAATTTTTGTACTCAGAGGTCAAGGTGGGGGGGTGACTGGAGGCAACTAGCGATCGCTTTTAAGATTGACGCTTGAGTGCTGAATTGATAACTTAGGTCAAAGGGTATATTTGAGCCTTCTGTTATGAAATGATACTGCTGTATGTCTAATATTTCTGAGCCTGTGAATCCCAATCAATTATTGAGCGATCGTACCGCAGTTCTTGCTACCATGCACCAAAAAGAACGGGTAATGGCTCCCGTTTTGGAACGAGAATTAGGCGTAAACATTATAGTACCTGCGGAGCTTGACACTGACACTTTCGGCACCTTCACCAGAGAAGTTAAACGCTTAGGAACACAAATAGAAGCGGCTCGCCATAAAGCACAAAAAGCCCTAGAAATTGCGGGCGAAACTCTTGCCTTTGCCAGCGAAGGTACTTTCGGCCCTCACCCAATGATGCCGTATATTCCTGCTAACAGAGAAATCGTACTTTTATTAGATCTAGCCAACAATCTAGAACTAATCGGCGAATCTTTGTCGGTAGAAACTAACTACAGTCACCAGTTAATTTCCAGTATAGAAGAAGCAGATGATTTTGCGAAAAAAGCAGGATTTCCCGATCACGCACTGGTAGTTATAGTTGGCGATGCTGCGCTCGGTAACGGCGAAATTGTCAAGGGCATTAGGACAGAAAAACAACTTTTTGACGCTGTGACAGCAGGCTTAAAAAAATCGTCAACCGGCCGAGTTCACATCGAAACAGATATGCGGGCGATGTACAATCCAACTCGGATGAAAAACATTGAAAATGCAACTCTCGATTTAGTTAAAAAATTTAAGCAATTCTGCCCGGAGTGCGGTTGGCCGGGATTCGATATTGCTGAGACGAAAATCGGATTGCCCTGCGGACTTTGCTATTTTCCGACTCAGCTAGTGCGATCGGCAATCTATAAATGCAAAAACTGCGGTTATACTAAAGAAAAACTATTTCCCGACGGTCGAGAGACTGCCGATCCTTCCCTGTGTCAATATTGTAACCCTTAGAAAAATAATTGGCTAAACTTAGTAAAATTTGTAACAATATTATTGATAGTTCCCTAATAAAAATCACTAATGATAGCCATAGAAACAGAACGCAACTGGAAACCCGTTATTAAAGAATTCGAGGCTGTAGTCGGCAAAAATGGCGTCGTACAGCGCCGCGAAGAATTGATTGTCTATGAGTGCGACGGACTCGCTAGCTACCGCCAGCGCCCCGCCCTGGTGGTATTGCCTCGAACTACCGAGGAAGTGGCGCAAGTGGTCAAAATATGCGATCGCAACTCAATTCCCTGGGTAGCTAGAGGCGCAGGAACCGGCCTTTCCGGGGGCGCTTTGCCTGTAGAAAACTGCGTGCTGATTGTCACTGCTTTAATGCGAAAAATCCTGAAAGTAGACTTAGAAAATCAGCAAGTAGTCGTGCAACCGGGAGTAATTAATAACTGGGTAACGCAAGCAGTTAGCGGCGCTGGTTTCTACTACGCGCCAGATCCTTCCAGTCAAATTATTTGTTCGATTGGTGGCAACGTTGCGGAAAATTCTGGCGGGGTTCACTGCCTCAAATACGGAGTCACAACGAATCACGTTTTAGGATTAAAATTGGTACTTCCCGACGGTTCTATTGTCGATGTCGGTGGCGAAATTCCCGAAATGCCCGGTTACGATTTAACTGGTGTATTTGTCGGTTCCGAAGGCACTTTAGGAATCGCCACAGAAGTTACTTTGCGAATTCTCAAAGCGCCGGAATCGATTTGCGTTCTCCTAGCGGATTTTTCCAGTATAGAAGCTGCGGGCGAATCAGTTTCCGATATTATCAGCGCTGGTATTATTCCTGGTGGCATGGAAATCATGGACAACATCAGCATCAATGCTGTAGAAGATGTGGTTGCAACTGGATGTTATCCCCGCGATGCCGCAGCAATTCTCCTCGTAGAAATCGACGGTTTAGAAGTGGAAGTAGCCACAAACAAACAGCGGATAGCTGATATTTGCAAGCATAACGGAGCACGAAATATCACGACAGCAAGCGACCCGGAAACGCGCCTAAAAATTTGGAAAGGGCGGAAAGCTGCTTTTGCGGCGGCGGGTCATTTGAGCCCCGATTATTACGTGCAAGACGGCGTAATTCCCCGAACGCAAATGGCTTATGTTTTGAAAGAAATTGAGGGCTTGAGCGAGAAATACGGTTATCGGATTGCGAATGTATTTCACGCGGGAGATGGTAATTTGCACCCGCTGATTCTGTACGATAACTCGGTAAAAGGTGCGCTGGAAAAGGTGGAAGAATTGGGCGGGGAAATTCTCAGGCTTTGCGTGAAAGTTGGGGGAAGTCTTTCGGGGGAACACGGCATCGGTGCTGACAAGAAGTGTTTTATGCCGGATATGTTTTCGGAGGTTGATTTGGAGACGATGCAGTGGGTGCGTCAGGTGTTTAATCCGAAAGGTTTAGCGAATCCTGGGAAGATGTTTCCGACGCCGAAGACTTGCGGGGAAGCGGCGAGGGCTAAGGTTGAAACTTTTAAGAAGTTGGAGGGTGCGGAGGTTTTTTAATTCGCTTTTTATGCGGGTAATGTGAGCAGAAAAACACCCTGAAGTTGTTTCTAGAATGGGGAGGCAGAGCCTCTAAGGAATCAGAATTAAATAACTTCCACTATTGAAAGTGGGATGGGCGTCCCGCCCGTCCTTTTTGGACGGGCGGGACGCCCATCCCACAATAACAAATAAAATTGTAAGTTATTTAATTAGCGATCCTAA
>NZ_JAUBRA010000098.1:0-16935 GCF_036701555.1 Microcoleus sp. Pol10D4 | reverse complement strand
TTGAATTGCCCATCAAGTGCGATGCCTACGGCTGGCTACGCCTACGCGATTTTTCCTAACTTATTCAGCAAGCCCTAAGTATGTTTTCTTTTCTAAATGTTAGTAATACTTCTCTTTCCGAAATAACACGTTATCTGTTTTCAGTAAAATGTCTTGAACTATTACCTCTTCATAACCCTTAAATTCTGAATCGAATGGTAGTTCTGCTTCAGGATACTCCAGGATTTTTTCTAGGTCAACTTTGACCAGAGATTTTTACTACTTTTAATGTGCTTTTTTGGTGCTTTTCGCTCTTTTTCGGATGAGTAGTTCTCTTTTAACTTTTTCGCTCCATTAGCTTTGACCTCTGGTTTGCCTTGTTCTCCTTTCAGGCGATTGTTTTCGTCTTTTAATCTTTGATTTTCTGACCTTAATTCTCTGGTTTCTGCTTGTAATTGCTCGAATTAGGTTCAGCAATATGGAAACTGTACGACGCAATGAAGGGAATGACATAGTGCTTGGTAGTCAGGGAGATGATTACCTGTTTGGAAACCAGGGATCGGATACTATCTGTGGCGGTGAAAGTAATGATTTCATCAGTGGTAACGAAGCAGCAGATATCCTGGGAGGGTGCGAAGGAAATGATACTCTTTACGGAGGGCTAGATAACGATACTCTCATGGGTGGGAAAGGCTCTGATATTCTTTACGGAGACTTGGGGAATGATAGTTTGATTGGCGGTAGCGGCAACGATATCTTTGCCTTAAAAGCTGGTCAATGATTTGATATTATCGCTGATTTTACCATCGGTCAAGACTTGATTGGATTAAGCGGAGGTTTGAGTTTTGGTCAGTTAGCAATCACTCAAAATACTCAGGGAACTCTCATCAAAAATGTCTTGACAGGAGAGGAGTTAGGTGTGATGATTGGAGTGAGTGCCAATGCGATTACATCCGCTAATTTCCGGTTGATTTAGGAAAGGAAGGAAAGTGCGAGATCCCCTTGAGTAAAAAAGAGATCTCGCATCAAAACCAAAGAAACCGGGTTTTTAACCGAATTTGCAGGCTGTAACGCAGTATTTTCGCAAAAACCCGGTTTCTGACCACCCTAACGAATTTACGCTGTCTTAGCCCACTCGATCCAAGTTTCCATCGGGCGAAAACCCACTGATTTGTAAAGCTTTGTGGCCCCCGTCAAACTGTCAGCATCGACGCTGAGTTTAGCAGTATTTGCACCCGCCGCTTTTAAGGAGTGCAAACCCGCCAGCAGCATCGCTTTTCCTAAACCCATTTTCCGAAAGTCGCGCCGCGTACCCAACAATTCAATCCAACCGTCTTTTGTGCCGCTGCGGGCGTTTTTTTGGGGTTTGATTTGACAGTCGCAGAAAGCTGCAAATTTGCGATCGCCCGAAACAGCAATTAAGTCTAATTCTGGCTGATAATTGGCGTCTTGCATCCAATAACGCACGGTTTCGGCAGTTAAATCGTGGTGATTCCAGTGATCGATAAATGACTGGTTGAACATCTCTACCCAAGGTTGGATGTCTGCTTCTCCTGATACGTGTGTTAGGGCAAAATCTGCGGGAAATTCCGGTGTGGGTATGGGTTCAGCGAGGGATCGGGTCATTGTCCAAAAATAGCGATCGACCTCAAAGCCCTGTTTTCGTAACAGCCGCATTTCATCTGTTTTATCCTCCCGGCTGTAGGTACGCAATTTCGCGGGCAAATTCCGTTCTTTTCCTACTTCGCCCAGCCGCTTTTCGCCCCACTTAATTATGTCTTTTTCTAAACCTTCGCCGCGCAGGTTTGGATGCACGTAAAACCAGAGACAAGCGTCTATTTTCTCTGGCGAATCTGGCATATCTAGGAGTGCTAAACCGATTAGTTTGTAATTACCATCTTCCCACAACTGCACGTCGCGGGCTTGGTCGAGTTTGGGTGCATCAAGTATTAGCTTGAGTTCAGTTGCTGAGACTTCTTCGCCGAGTCGATCGACTGCTTCGCAAGCATCGATTAAATTTGCGATCGCGCACCAGTCAGTTTCGCCCTTGTAGAAGCGCGTTGTCAAGATATTCATAGAAAACTTGCAATCCGTAATTTCGGACTGTTCCTCTTAATTGGTATGGGCAAACAAGTACAGTAATTCAGACATTTTGCACAAATGTCAGTAACAGGCTTTCCGGCCTGTTCCACAAGAAATAAATACTCTTGTGGGGCGGGCACGCGAGCCCGCACCTAAACTGTTTTTAGTATTTGAGAATGGTGTCGATAAAACTCAGAAACCTGTTTATATCACCCAGGCTTTCAGGTTTTATCTCATAGCGCAATCATAAAAATTGGTTTGCCTTTTTGGGCTAGTTTTGTATGTGAGTCTCAGACTGGAGGAGCGCCCAATGTTCGCAAGCAGCCTCCTCAAAGTTATCAAAGCTGGTGCTTGACTAACTGTTGTTTAAATAAATTGGATGAAGCTAAGTAAAGAAGTTGTCACCCCCACTGGGTAGTTGGTTTTTACTTTTGCTCTGTCTTACAATAAATCCTGTTTCAGGGATTTGTTGCTCCTCTTGTTAACTCGCCCGCTTGGGGGAGGGTAGAAGTTGAACCTATTAAAAAGTTGCCTATTTCAACTATAACCGCTACGTTTCTTTTTTGCAAGTTTAATGTAATAGGATTTCTGTTACTATTAACGAGAGCTTGGATTCTGCCGAAGCACCGCGCTTTTAACCGGCCGTAACTTTAGTTTTTATAACGTTTTTTCCCGGTTTTAGGATTTAATTTTATCCAAACGTTAAACTAACGTTAAACTGTTTTTTACAGATTAATATGAGGTAAATATGCTCGACCACCTCGATTTAGATATTTCCCTGGATAAAGAAACCTATGATGCCAAGATAGAAATTTTAATGCAACAGTTGCGATCGCTCCAACTGGCCTGCAGGGAAAAAAAATTGCCTGCAATCATCGTCCTCGAAGGCTGGGCCGCCGCCGGTAAAGGCGCGCTGGTCAAAAAAATGGTGGGGTACATGGACCCGCGGGGGTTTGCCGTCCACCCGATTTGGCCGCCGTCAGATGCAGAAATGGGCTATCCTTTCCTGTGGCGGTTTTGGCAGAAACTTCCTGCCCGTGGCAAAATTAGTTTTTTCTACCACAGTTGGTACACTCACATTTTAGAAGACCGATTGTTCGATCGAGTCTCCGACGCAGAAGTACCGACAGTTATCCGGCAAATCAACGCCTTCGAGCGGCAGATGGTTGATGACGGCGCAGCAATTGCCAAATTTTGGATTCACTTGAGCAAAAAAGAACTCAAGCATCGGCTCAAAAAACTAGAAGACGACACCTTACAAGCTTGGCGAGTGCGGCCCGAAGATTGGAAACAAGCCAAAAAATACCAAGAATACACAAATTTGGCAGAAGAAATGATAGCCCAAACCGGCACGGGCCGCGCACCTTGGACGCTAGTAGAAGGCGATTGTGAACGGTGGGCGAGAGTCAAAGTTTTAACGCAAATGGCAGCGACAATTACAGAAGCATTGGACAGACTGCCGACGCAATCTGCACCCGTAGAATTGCCGCCTCAAGAAAGCTTGCAACCCACCGAACCCGACTTGCTGGCCCAAGTAGATTTAACTCAATCGCTGTCGCCCGACGAATACAAACAGCAACTTCGCGAGGAACAAACCCGTTTTGGGAAACTGCAACAAAGCATCTACGAAGAGGAAATCCCCGTATTAGTGCTGTTTGAAGGTTGGGACGCCGCCGGTAAAGGAGGAGCAATCAAACGCTTGACCGACATATTAGACCCCCGCAGTTACATAGTTAATGCCTTTGCGGCGCCGACAGATGAAGAAAAAGCGCATCACTACCTCTGGCGGTTCTGGCAGCGGCTGCCAACGGCTGGTAAAATCAGCATTTGCGATCGCAGTTGGTATGGTAGAGTGCTGGTCGAGCGAGTCGAAGGATTTGCCACCGAACCCGAGTGGCGCCGAGCTTATCAGGAAATTAACGAATTTGAGGAGCAACTCACCAGTTTCGGTTGTGTCTTAGTTAAATTCTGGCTGCACATCAGTCCTGACGAGCAACTAAAGCGGTTTACAGAGCGACAAAACAATCCATTTAAACAATACAAACTCACCGAGGAAGATTGGCGGAATCGCCAAAAGTGGAATTATTATGAAGTGGCGGTGAATCAAATGATTCAGCGCACCAGCACGCCGCTTGCTCCCTGGACGCTAATTGCGGCCAATAACAAGTATTATGCTCGTGTTAAAGTAATTCAAACGGTAACGCAGGCAATTCGGAATCAACTGAAGCGCCGATAAATTGGGATTGGTGAATCGGTAACAGGTAATGGGGAAAAAAATAGGCAGAACAAAGCAGGGTTGAATTGTCAATTCCACCTGCGGCGTGCTCGCTCCATTACCAATTACCAATCAACTATTACCAGTTATCAATTACCAATTAACTGTCAGCAATCTGTGACTGGAAGTAGCGGGTTTCACCCTGCAACCAATGGTTGATAGCTGACAGGAAGCGAGCATTAGGATAAATGCGATCGGACTGCGTTATTCGCGAAAGTTAAAAACCCACCGATGCCCGTATTTCCTCCCGCAGCTAAATTCGCGCTCGTTTCCAAAACTTCTGTACTAATTTATGAAGACACAGAATATTGCAAGATGCCAGAACTATTAGCTCGCATTCTATTTCTATTCCTCCTGTTCTCATTGATCAAATCGTGGTGGGATCAATCAGGGGGCAAAGACAATCCGTTATTAGACCGGCTGCGCGTTTTGCTACTGATCAGCCTTTTGATCCTAGCTTTTTTTGCGCCAGACACCCCGGTCGGAGCAGCGATTTTCGGCCTAATAGCCTTCTTCTTTAAGCCGCTGGGTTTTTCCATCACTCTGCTGGTGATTGCATCGGCGCTGATCACGAATGGAGGCATCCGCAACCCGGCGCCGAGAATGATCCTGGCAGCGCTGCTAGTTTTGATCCTTTCGAGTATGCCAGTTGTCGCTTACTGGTTCGCCGAACAAGCAGAACGGGACGCCGCTGCCGCCGTCCGCACAGCTTGCTGCGATGAAACTGCTGCGGCGATAGTTCTCCTGGGCAAGGGAACCACTCAGCCCCACATCCCCAACCGAGTAGCGATTCAACTGACAGATACAGGCAATCGCCTGCCCTATGCTGCCGTTTTGTACCGCCAAAAAGTGGCACCGATGGTCATCGTTACCGCTGGCCCTAGACCAGAATTGGAGGGTTATGTTGGCGAAGCGAAGGATATCGAGACTTTGCTGGCAAACAACATGGGCGTGCCGCGCAGCAGTATCGTTCTCGACGATAACGGCAGCAACATACGCACCAGCGCCCAAGAGGTGAGAAAGATACTCGACAGCCGTGGCGCCCCGCGCAAAGTCATCCTGGTAACATCTGCGATTCAGATGCGCCGTGCCAGCCTCGCTTTTGCCAATATGGGAATCCAGGTGATTCCTAGGGCTACCGACTTCTACACTTTTCAACCCACATCAGGAGGGAAATCCAGTAGACTCCGCTTAGACGCGGGAGATTTTTTGCCTAGTGCAGAAGCTTTGGTAACTACGACGCGAGTATTCGATGAATATTTCGGGTCTTTCTATTACTATTTGCGCGGCTGGCAGGCTCCCAGGGCCTAAAGTGGCAAGTTGCTGGTGTTTTTCTTAGCCAACAGCGACTGCTCCCCAGATTGGTTTAAAATCTGATGAGAATGAGACCTTTGTGGGGAGCTGTATTTTTTTCTCATTCCGGCGGGGTCGCCGACAATCAAGTTTGCCATAAATGCAAACAATACCCAAAAGATAACTGGCTCCCACGGGGATTTCGTGGGCTTTGCTGGTGGGTTTGTGACTGATTCAACGTTGACTTTGATATCTAGTTTGCCTTCAATTTCTTTGCCTTTGAGAACCCCGTCGTTGCACACACCCTTAAAAATCATGGGAGCGGGCTTTGGTGCTTCTGCTTTCGCTTCATCTGGCATTTTTTTATCCTGGTTTTGGTGAATCCGGTTGGATAGTACATTCTTAAAGGTTCGGGGGTTTTCCGGACAGGATTTCGCGAACTCTGAAAGAATTAAGTTAAATATGCACCCCGCCCCTTGCTGGGGCTTAAATATAAGAATCTGAAGGCATTTCCAGCTAGTGCTTGTTTGTTTTGGCTAGCAGCGTTGCCTTGAAGCTGCTACTTATATATCGGGGTGAAGGGGAGATTTTTATGCAAAGTACAGGTTTTTTATGAAAAATTTATTTGCTACCGGAGGGCCGAAACGTCAATAGCCTGAAGTTCGAGCTTGGTTTATCTCCCCGAAGAAACCCAGTTTCTTTCCGCAGCGGGCCCAAGTGACGCAATTCGGTTAATAAACGGGGTTTCTGGCTCACTATTGCGCCAGGAATGCCAATCTAAAATTTAAAGTGATAGAAATAATCGAGAGTGAAAATCTCCAGCAGCCAACTATCTTCCTTGCAACCGGAACAACTGGAAGCTTGGGCAAAAGAGGCAATTAATCGCAGTAAGTCTGGTCAAATCCCTGGGTACATACCTCTCCTAGCGCAAGCTGACAGACAAGGGTTTGCAGTGCAAATTCGGGCAATTGACGGTCAATTTTTGAGCTGGGGTAGTATTCCTCAAACATTCCCGCTGATGAGTGTAGTCAAGCCTTTTGTGCTGCTTTATTTGCTGTGCGAATTGGGCGAAAAAAGGGTATTTGACTGCGTTGGCTGCGAGCCTTCGCAACTGCCTTTCAATTCCCTAGCTCAACTCGAAATAGACCAAGGGAAGCCGAGAAACCCGATGATTAATAGCGGGGCGATCGCCCTAGCGTCTTTGATTCCCGGTGAAAATGCTGTGTCGCGCTGTCAAAACTTGCTCGATTGGCTGAATCAACAGGCAAACAGTCAGTTATTTGTTGACGAGTTAATGCTCGATTCAGTGAAGACAAATCCGAATCAAAATAATTGGAATCTCGCCTTGAAAATGGTAGAATCGGGTTGTATGCAAAATGCAGAAATTGCTTTAGAAACCTACAATCGCGTCTGCTGTTTTTCGGGAACTGTGGAGGATTTAGCTAAGCTGGGAATGGTTTTGGTAAATAGTGGCGATCGACAAATCGGCGAAAACAGCCGTACAGTCAAAGCACTGATGGCAACTTGCGGTTTGTACGAAGCATCCGCCCGCTTTGCGCTGCGGGTGGGGTTGCCGACCAAGTCGGGAGTTAGCGGGGCAATGCTGTCGGTAATTCCGGGTCAAGGTGCGATCGGCTTTTACAGTCCGCCCCTGGATAAAGACGGAAATTCTATCGGTGGCTTATTTCTGTTAGAAAAAATAGCTAAAACTTTGCGGCTCAGCGTATTTGATTAGATTGGGAATTGGGAATTGGTCATTGGTCATTGGTCATTGGTCATTTGGAAACAATATAATTCCGTAGGGTCGGGTTTTACGACAATATCTAATCAGTAAAAACCAGCTTTATAAACCCGCCCCCACACCGCTAATAATCTACATCAACCAACACGGGCGATCGCCTGAAAAAATGTATATTTCGATTTACCGTGGGGCGACGGCGGGTTTTTGAGATTATTTGTTTGAGGCGTATATTCTCGAAAAACCCGCCCCTACAACCAATATTTTAATTCCCCAGTATGAAGTAATTGGGCCTAATTAACAAGACATAATATCACAACTAATGCCCCATGCCCCATGCCCCATGCCCGATAACTAATGCTTTTCGCCCAAAATAGCATAAACCACAGTCTCTTCTTTTTTGCCGCGCAATTGAATAGATCCAACTTTTTGGCCTTCGTAGCGATCGCGCACGTAAGAAAAAGTCCTCGCCGTCACCAACAAATTAAAAGGACTGTCAGAAACAATTTCCTTATTCATCGCCTCCAATCTAGCAGCAACGTTGACAGCATCGCCGATCACAGAATAATTCAAACGCCGGGAACCGCCCACGCTGCCAGCAACTAACTGCCCGGTATGCAAACCGATGCCAAACTTAATTAAAGGTTTGTGTTCACTTCTAAGCTGCTGATTAAGTTGGTGCAGCCGTTCGTGCATCGCAATACAAGCCGCAACTGCATTCAAAGCATCTTGTTGAATTTCTGCATATTCGGTATGACAAAAAGGCACTCCAAAAACTGCCATAATTGCATCACCGATGTATTTATCTACAACGCCACCGTGATCCATAATACAGTCAGTCATCGCTTCCAAATAATTGTTCAACCAGGTGAGTAAATCTCGCGGTCGCATTTTTTCGGAAATCGAAGTAAAACTACGAATATCCATAAACAGCACCGTTGCTGTAAGTTCTTGAGGTTCCAGTTCTCCCTGTTCAAATATCTCAGCTTTGCGTTGCCAAATAAGCTGAGCAGTCTCTGGATCGACGTGCTTTTCAAATAACCTCATCAACTGCTGCTTTTCGTACTGTTCCCGCAGTTGCAAAGCAGTGCCAGATAAAATGAGGGTGCCGATAGGCGCGGCAATCGGCACCCACCAAAAAAAGAAGCCAAATAACAAAGCTGCAGCCCCAATCCAAATTATAGGCAAACCGAGAGCGATCGCAATTCTCTCTTTAACACCTCGGTTGCCCAGAACCAAAGCGGTAAGCGGGCCAATCCCCAACAATAACAAAATTTCTAGCAGTACCGGCAGCCGCCGTAGCAAGCGTTGATTGAGCAAATTGTCAACCAATGCTGCATATAAATAAACCCCAGCCGTAGTCTTGTTGAGAGGTGAAGATATCGGATCGAAACCGGTAGCAACTATGCCCACTAAAACTAACTTATTGGTCAGAGCATCTGGGGGAATTCTGCCTTCTACGACATCAACAAAAGCATAGGTAGATAGATTTTCTGTTTTACCCGGCCAGTTAATCCAAACTTTTTTTGCCTGCTTATTTTTTGACTTTGGAAGCAATACTGGATCTTGGGGATTAGCAGCATTGTACCTGTGAGTCATTGCTAAACCGAAATTAGGAATCCCGTTGAGAAAGATTTTTGACTCGCGGGTAATACCGTCGCTATCAGCTTCTTGGCCGATGTGGCCGACACCTGCGGCGGCTGCTTTTAAAGATGCTACGGGTTCTTCTTTGATGGTGCTGGCGAGTACAACTTTGCCGTTAGCAGCGATTGCAGTGGCTAAAATATCATCTTTCGGACTGGGATCGAGGAAAAGAATGTCAAAACCAACTGCTGTAGGGGGAGATTTTTTCAGCGATTCTAGGAGTTGGGCGTAGCGGTTGCGGGGCCAAGGAAATTGACCGTATTCTTGCAAGGAATTCGGTTCGATCGCAATTACCACAATTCTCTGATCCCATCCGGGATTTGGCAAAATTCCCGATTCTCGAATTTGAAATAGCGTTTTGTATCCCAAATATTCAAGGGGTTTCCACATTCCCAATTGCAGCATGGCGACAGACATTATACCTACTACTGCCCCTGTTATCCAGGGAGGGTTTGTTGCTATATATTGCCGGAGGCCGATTAGTTGATTGTGTTTTAGATAATCAATCCATTCTTTGAACTTCATGCAATTAATTTGACGCAATAATTCACATTCGAGTCCGAACTTCGAGAGGAGTGAGAGTCAATCGATTTTAGATTTTAGATTTTAGATGTTAGATTTTAGGGGCGACCCCACGGATAAATTCGGCGACTTTTTTATCGGATACAGGTTTTTTATTTCTGGGTTCTGAGTCTGCGAAGGAATGAATCCGGGGGCTTGTATCCTGGATGCTTTCGGTCATGAAGTTTTACAATACCGTAAGGGCGAAGGGTGGGGGCAAAATTGATTTATTTTGACTCCCGATATTCACCGCAAAATGCTTCGCACCTACACAAAATAATCAACCCAGAAAGGACTTAGGATCTAACTCACGTCCTCAGAGACTGCCCGCGTATATTACTCGCGACGATAGGTTGTTTAGCGAACTGCGAAGCTGTAATGCCTTTCTGTGACTGACGGGCCTCGCACTACGATTTTGAGGCGACGGCTTGGAGGTAAAATTCCTTGGATTTTGAAGTTACCATTTCGATCGATCTTAATTTCTTCGTTGTTGACATAAACCGTGTCGATCGGGTTAATTTGAGCGCTGAGGCGATAGATATTGCCGCTGAGTCTCAACAACCTGCGGACTTTGAGTTGAGCTAGGCGAGGACTCGCGGAGGGCACCACGGGCGAGGTTTGAGGGAAAATTGTCGTGGCGTTGCCGCTGTTGACAACTACTTCCGAGTCGGTGTTGTCCGATACTACTACTGCACCTTCAATGGTTTCGACTGCGGTTTTGCCGCCACCGACGCTGACGCCAAAGGATGTGCCGCGAACTCCGGCAACACCTTCTGGGGTTTCAACCCTGACTGGGGCAGTTTTGGCAGAACGGGTTTTTTGGGCAATTTGACTGGATTTGCCGAGTCCGCTGAAGGTATTGAGGGCTGCTATTTGGTTCGGCGGGATAATTGTTGAGGTGTTGGCTGCGGGAGTTGCAGCAGCAGTTTTGCCGATCGACAACCTGACTCGCCCCCTGCTGACAAAAATCGCTGTGTCTTTTTCGCCACCTGCACTGCTTGACAAATTGGATATTCTGACTGCGGTTTTTTCGCCAACTTCCACGGTGCCAACGTTATTGTCGATGCCTAAACGGGCTGTGGAATTGCGGCCGGTGATGATTTCGTCTCCGGGGGCAAGTAGCCGATCGCCCACGACCGCTGGCCGCCCTTTAAAACTGACTGTACCGCGAATTTCTTCTATTTCGAGCGATCGCCCCGTCGCTGTTCCCTGAGCCTTTATCGTCTCTGCTGGGGATGGATTCGCTGCCACTGTTGCCGGATTTTTGGGAGATTTTGAGCCTATTGGCAATGCTGGCGGTCGATCGACTGAGACAATTTTAGTAGTGTTGGACGGCTGTTGGGGGGATCGAGAGAGCGGACTGGCGATCGTCCCACGAAAGGGCGACAGACTCGCCAGTACAGCCAAGGACAAACTTAGGAGGGGAATTTTGGTCGATCGCCCACACGTAAAAATTTTATTCATAATTTCAATTTTCTCATATTGAAGTTCCTCGACTTCATTTCCTGTATCAGACGGCATACATCCGGAAATCGTTCCATTTTTTATGCCGTAAAAAAGCCGCAAAAATAAACTTTATCAGCCTGAAAGTTTAGCATTAAAACTTTTTTTTAGGGTCATATTTTAGTAAACTGTTACAACATGGCAGTTTCCTAAACTCTGACCTTCGGAATTTTGTGCCAAGCTGACTCAAAGTGTTCTGCAGCATCAACTTTCGCCGATGTCAACGTTAGAGAGCGCAGATTTCTATATAGCAAACATAAAATTAATTACTGCCTGTGAATGCCTTTTGGCTTCTGCCGGAAGGATGACTAATTGGGGATAAATTGTGTAGTTGTGGCAATTAATGAAAAGATGCTTTTTGCGAAGCAATAAAAAATAATTATCTAAGTGGTGAACAGCCTCTGCCAGTGGAGCTTGCCGCTGTGAAACCTTATGAAGCAAACCCAAGCGAATCAGGGTAGACGATCGACGCACTCCGACTAGAATACCGTCTTTTAGGGAAAGTTGGTGGAAATTTCGATGGAAAATCATAGGGAGCGATCGCCTGCGGGTGTTGCTGTTCCGAAGTAGACGCCAAACTGTAAAATAAACGGTTGTATATAGGTTATATAGAGCAGGAGAACAATTTCAGTGGCAATAGAAGTAGGTCAGAGAGTTAAGGTGCGCCGTCTCAGAGATCGGATACCTGCAAATATGGTGGGCAAGATAAAGGAGAATCCAGTAGGCACTGTTGACGGATTCAGAATGGTTGACGGTAGCGGAGTAGGCGTGGTTGTCAAGTTTGACGGTTTTGCGACTTGGTTCTTTGAAGATGAGCTAGAACCCGTTTAACAGATGTAGAAGGAAGAGGGGCACGACACGGATTCGGACAGGGATACACGGATTGAATTTAACTGTGTTTCCTTTCGTCTCCTACTCTCCCCCTCTCCCACTCTCCCCCTCTTCCCCTCTCCCCCTCTCCCACTCTCCCACTCGCCGACTCTCCTCTTCCTCCACTCTCCCCCCTCCCCCACTCTCGCTGAAGGTTGCGCTTAAATGTTAAAGAGTAAGCTTTGGCAGTGAGAACAGAAAATGGCTTTGATTTTGACATTTTTGGGCAAAGGCGGCACTGGCCGCAGTACGATCGCGATCGCAACAGCTAAAAAATACGCGGCTCAAGGCAAGCGAGTTCTGCTGCTCGGCCAAGATCCGGGCCCTGCATTGGGCATCCTGCTAGGAACTCCCCTGACTCTCAGCCCCCAGGAAATCGCCCCCAACCTCAAAGCAGTTCAGGTGCAAAGCGCGCCGCTGCTAGAACGCAGGTGGGACGAAATTAAACAACTAGAAGCTCAATATGTCCGTACTCCCTTTTTCAAGCAGATTTACGGTCAAGAATTAGGGGTGTTGCCGGGAATGGACAGCGCGCTGGCGTTGAACGAACTTCGGGAATACGAGGACAGCAAACAATACGATGTAATTGTTTATGACGGCAATGGCGGCATGGATACGCTGCGGATGCTGGGAATGCCGGAAATTCTGAGTTGGTACATCCGCAGGTTCCGCCAAGCTTTGGTAGATTCGGATTTGGGGAAAGCGCTTTCACCTTTTATTCAACCGGTTGTCAGTACGGTGTTGACGGTGGATTTGTCGGGAGACAATGCTTTTCAATCTACTAAGCAAGTCGATAATCTTTTGGATAAGGGTAAGGAAGCGCTGGCAGATCCGAACCGCACGGCGGCTTTTTTGGTGACGACTGGGGATGCAAGTGCGATCGCAACTGCTCGTTATCTTTGGGGAAGTTCTCAACAAGTTAGTTTGACTGTGGGCGGTGTCATTGTTAATCAAGCACCGGTTACAGAAGCTATTACTGGCGATTTTGATCCTTTGACGGCTGTTTCGGTTCCGGCGCACAGTGACAATAATTGGCAGCCGCTAATTGATGCTTTGCCAGATTTTTCGGAGGCGGCAAAAGCTCCTAAACCGATTAACATAAACATTGCACAGCGTCAAGTTAGTTTGTTTTTGCCTGGGTTTGACAAGAAAGAAATTAAATTGATTCAATCCGGGCCGGAAGTGACGATCGAAGCGGGCGATCAGCGGCGCAATATTTTGCTGCCTCCGGCGCTAACTGGAAAGTCTGTTACTGGTGCTAAGTTCCTAAACGGTTACTTGATTATTTCTTTTTAGGGTAAGGAAGAAGGCACTCTAAGAGATTTTGACACGGAGACACGGATGAATTATCGAGTTCTCTAATATCCTGTGTTGTTGATTCGCGATCGTATAATTTGTGCGATCGTAGTGGCGGGTTTCACAAACCAGAATCGCTGAGAAAAAACAATCTCGAAAACCCGCCCCCACCCAACGAACAATCGAAATGTACATTCAGATTGGCCGTGGGGCGGGGGCGGGTTTATTTATCCTTTGAATGATTGCCAATATTTCTGGTGAAACCAGCCCCTACGAACGACGGAATTGATATCATTTACAATACAATATTATTAGCAGCCAATTTGGGGAAACAGTAATGGTTACACAACAGCAATCTCCCGACAAATCAAATATTATCTACCCGGATGACGTGGTTGCCGTAGCGATTTAACAAGATTCCGATTAATGTTGAGTAATCGCCAACTCCAGTATTTGCAAGCAGTTCATCGGCTAGAGAAACGAATTTAGATGGCATTAATGCCCGAACTTGTGCCATTAAAATTGCTCCTCTTCATCATCTAAATTTTCTTTTGCTTTTTTTCCTTTTGCTTTCTTTTCGTAAGTAATTTCGCTAACAACTTGATTGACCATCATCAGACCCAGAATTGCAGATTCTACGCCGTTAAGCGCTTGAGTAAGGGCATTTTGACCTTCTGATGTATTTGAAAGTTGAGAGTTCTGATTTAAGCGTCTTTCCAAATTATCCAAAAAGGTAATTGCTTGATTGATTTCGTCAAGGTTACAAAAATCACTACCCTCCTCTATTTCTACAGTTTCAGCGGTTCTTGTGCGGATGTATTCAATTGTCATTAGTTTTGCTCCTTGTTTACACCGTAAAGATTAAAAAACTGAGCTTTCGGAGCGGTTTTAAAGCGCCCTTTTGATGCAGCACACATTGGCTATAGCAGGTTTGCACTACGACCAATGATGAGCAGTTCTCCGATGAGGCACAAACTTTGCTGGAACAAGAACGATCGCGATCACAAGCTTTAGAATTAAGACTCCGAGAAATGGGAATCGACCCCAATGAATTGTAATTGCAACTCGTGCAAAAACCCGGTTTATTCAAGAAACCGGGTTTTTTAAGACAATTACCTAACTTTTGCCGTTACCATTCCCATTGCCGCCAGTCGTTAGCAAAACCCGCTTAGCTAAAGGTTCCGGCACTTCTTGCAATCGATCGAACTCCCAATTAAAAAATCCGACTCCCATGGTCTGCGATCGCAATTCTACGATCAAATTCTGCATTTCTGCGATCGGCAAATAAGCAGAAACTGCATCCCATCCCTTCCAGCCTTTTTTACCTTCGTAGCCGAGAATTTGGCCGCGGTGTCCGCTGACCAACTGCAACACCTTTGATGTACACTCGTTCGGAGCGCAAATTTCAACTTTGGCGATCGGCTCCAGCAATGCCGGTTCGCACTTGGCCATTCCCTCCTGCATCGCCAAACGCGCCGCTTGCTTGAAAGCTTGTTCGGAACTGTCCACAGAATGGTAGGAACCGTTAGTCAGCGTCACCGCTACGTCTACCACCGGGAAACCCAGCGGGCCGCGATCCAAATATTCGCGCACTCCCACTTCCACGCCGGGAATGTACTGTTTTGGGACGACGCCGCCGACTATTTTGTCGGTGAAATTGAAGCCTTCTCCTCGTGGCTGCGGTTGAATGTCGAGGTACACGTCGCCAAACTGTCCGTGTCCCCCGCTTTGGTGTTTGTAGCGCCCGTGGATGGAAGATGCTGGTTTGCGGATGGTTTCTTTGTAGGGCACTTGCGGTAAGTGAGTTACCATCGGCAAGTTATACTTGCGGCGCAACCTTTCTAAGGCTACTTTCAGGTGGATTTCGCCTTGACCCCAAAGTATAATTTCGTGAGTGTCGCCGTGCTGTTCCCAGACTAAAGATGGGTCTTCTTCTAGCAATTTAGCTAAAGCCGAGCTCAGCTTAACTTCATCGTTGCGCTTTTCTGGGACGATCGCCAGTGCGTAGACAGGCGGGATGATTTCGGCTTTTGGCAATTCGGACGATCGGTCTTGCGCCAGGGTATCGCCTGTTTTCAAGCCTTCTAGCCTTCCCAAAGCCACAATTTCCCCCGCGCTGACAGACTGCAAACTTTGCGTTTGCTGACCGGTCAAGCGGTACAAACCGTTAACTCGAACGCCGTTCAAAATTGCTCCGTCTGCCAGCGTTCCCCGCCACATTCTCACTAACGATAGTTTGCCTCCCTGCGGTGTGTAATAGGTTTTGAGGATTTGAGCCAGAACTTTGTTTTCACTTTGTATAATGCCGCGGCGATCGGCTGTAGTTTCCGGTGTCGGCGCTTCCCTCAGCAAAGCTTCCAGCAGAGGCCGCACGCCGAAATCTTGTTCGGCGATGCCGATGAATACTGGCACAATTAAATCTGCGCCTAATTCCATCTTTAAATCGCGGGTAATTTCTTCGGCGTCGGGATTGATTTCTTCGAGCAATTCTTCGAGTAAATGGTCGTCAAAATTCGCCAATTCTTCGAGCATTTGCTGCCGCGCTGCGCTTTCTTCTGCTTTGAGGTGTTCTGGAAGCGGGACGGGATCTGCGGCGGCGCCCGGATGGTAGTGGTAAGCTTGTTCGGTTACTAAGTCGATAAAACCGATGATTTGTTCGTTTTTGCCGATCGGATATTGGTGAGGTACGATCGGTCTACTGGAAACGGATTTGAGCGCGTCGATCACATCGGTGAAGTTGGTGCCACAAGTAGTTTCGTCTGTGTAAGCCCGATCGATCTTGTTGATGAAAACTAGGTGGGGAATTTCCCAATCGTCGAGGAATTTAAACAGGGGTGCGAGGGTTAAAGTGCGATCGGCAACGGGTTCGCAAACAATTATCGCCGCATCCACACCAATCAGCGCGTTGTAAGTTTCTTGGGCAAATTCTACCGAACCCGGACAGTCGAGAAATGTGAAGCGGACGCCTTGATATTCAGCGGTGGCGGCGTTTACTTCTACGCTCATTTGGCGATCGCGCGCTTCCGGCGAACTATCACCTATTGTGTTGCCATCTTTGACATTTCCTTTGCGGGTAATTGTCCCTGTCACCGATAGCAAACTTTCGAGCAGTGCGGTTTTACCGCTTAAATAAGGGCCAACAATTGCAACGTTCCGCGTGGCCCCAATGACATTTTCGTTCATATCTTTGCCTCCAAGACAAAGTGAAGGGGAAGGGGAAGGAGAAGATGATAATTTAGGAAAAAAACTTGTGTTTGCCGGTTTCTCCCATTTCTTCCCTTGTGAATGTGAAAACTTTTATTTGGCGATGTTCTTAGTTTAAGCTTAAACTGCGACACTAATTCATTAATTAGTGTGAACTATTAAGTATTTTTGTAAATCACTTTGAGTCGCGGGTAGCCCGAAACCGGGTTTTTTCTAGTCTTAATGCGTCCTAAACAGGATCCAATCTGTAGGGGCGGGTTCGCCAACAATTCACGATAAAAACGAATAATATAATAAACCCGCCCTCCCCCACAAACAATAAAAACGTACCAAAAATTTATCGATAAAATGTTCATATAAACAATCGCGGGGACAGGGCGGGTTTATGAAATTGTCTGTCAGTTTCATAGATGGTTGGTGAACCCGCCCCTTGTATCTTAAAAGAGTCAGGCGCTCAAACCGTAGACCGCAGGCTATAGAACCGCAGGCA
>NZ_JAUBRA010000170.1:0-1290 GCF_036701555.1 Microcoleus sp. Pol10D4 | reverse complement strand
ATTTTAAATCACCCTAACCTTCCTTCAGTCTTGTCTTATGGTACTCTGGCTGCTTAAAAACTGTCCGGAGTATTGTATAACAACAACCGCGACCTATTTGTTGACTAAAACTTGCTCTACCTATCGCCACAAGTACCACTAAAACCTCCTGCGTATAATAGGCAAGCTGATGCCCATAGCTGTAAGGGAAATTTAACTTGCTGGCAACTGGTTTGAGGACATCTGCTGCTTCATCTTTATTAACTTGATGTCCCTTGAGTTGATTGTACAAATACTCCACTACTTCACAAGTAATGTTTTTTGTAAATACGATTGTAGGTCTTTGAGCCTTAATCACATCTACTCGATAGTTTGAGTCTTCACGGTAGACTAGGTGGCAGTTGCGTAATTTAACCTCTCCAATCAATTCGCTCTCCATCTGTTCCTCCTATTTGATTTTCTAAGCACTTAGCAGAGATATATCTTGGGCAATTTACAAATAAAATAAAATTGCTCATCTCATGTTTACTAAAACCCAAACTCTTCCCCAAGTCTCCGCCTCAAATCTCCAGATAGTGGTAATTTGCAGATTTCTTGGCAAATTGCAGCATGAGATTCTCCATTTTGAATTCGCTGCCTGTAAATTCCAATTAAGAGCGCTTCAAGACCGTACTTAGATAACATTTCTGTCGCTAAACCGATGATGCCCAGCAAAGCAATGCCACTGAACATTCCTGCTGGTCCACCTAACATTGCCAAAGCCGTCGTAATTGCGGCCGCTCCTGCAAAACCTGTAGTTGCCATCACAATTAGAAGTAAAATCACAGGCAATCCTAGTCCAGCAGCTTGCCTAACAAACTCGTCCATAATGTCGCTCCTAGTCTGTATATAGAGGAATTAAAAATCAGAGAGTTCTATTTTTTTGCCTTGACTTCCGTTAACAAAAGCCTTTAATGAAACGAGAACCAAAATTTATTGACTCATTTCATTAATTTTTCCTAATTTATTGAATGATTTGGTATGTGTTTAAGTTTTATCTCTAGTATCTTACCTAGTCCCACTCCAAAAACTTGATAGACAAATCATTGTTACTGCGATCGCCTAGTTGAAGAGCATTGTCCATAATTTTCCTGAATTCATAACCCTGATTGCGAGCTAATACACCGCCAAGCGGAACAGTCAAAAATTGAACGGCTCTCCTGAACTTATGGTTATAAGTTTATCTAATCAGAAAAGCAAGCTAATACGCGATTCCTAAAATTATTAAAATTAGAAAAACCATACCCTTGCCGCATTATCAACTTAATCCGA
>NZ_JAUBRA010000097.1:0-16941 GCF_036701555.1 Microcoleus sp. Pol10D4 | reverse complement strand
CCGCTTTTATCAACAAGGTATGCGGGCTGCAACCCTTATACAGTCTATCTCGTAGACCTCTTTGTCACCCCCCCAGCGATCGCACTTTCGATGGTGTTGCCAATTTTTGATATTCTTCGCTTCATTCAGAATGACCTAATTTAGGTTGTTAATGCTTCTAGGAATAAATTAACGCTCGCCATCGCTAATAACTAATCACTATTTCTCGACTTGATGAGCCTTAATTTCTAACTTCTTTCGTTGTCGCTCCACAAACTCCGCTATAGTTTTTTTCCTAATTTCTATCTCCTGAAAATCCACCACACAACTAGCTGTTTTTAGTTCAACTGCTAAGGATTCAGTAATATCGATAATTTCCACCCAGCTAGCACATTGATAATCTGACTCTTCATGTTGTTCCAAATCTGTCTTTGAACTCTTCCCATTCTGCCCAATACACTCCTGGTGGGAAGTTGCCATGGTCATCAAATTCTGGAATCCTACCCTCATACCTTTACACTGTAACACAATTTTATTGTCAGTTTTTAATGACTGTTGATTTCCTCAGCATACCTTAATCGTTGGGGTAAATAACCAGGATTTAGTATTATACCTAGAATATCCTGTAACTAATTACCCATTTTTCCCAAACTTACTATCTTGCAAAGAATTACCAATCCCCTGGATAATTCCCCGCCCGATCAAACCAATTCCCCGCCCTATAACCTGAGTCAAAACGTAAACAACGCCAGCACCCAACAGCGAAATAACCGCGCGAACTCTAGGTGCGATCGCATCCCTGGTTTCCAGCAGCAAAGTCAAGGCTAACTGCCACCCAGACAACTGTGCTAACTCTAGATTTCTAGGAGCATAAATAGAAATTCTCTTAATTCCAGAATCGCCCAAAACAAACAGCCAAAACCTGCTTTCAAAAATAGCTTTCGGTTCCACAAAATATCTATCCCAGCTATATCTCCACGACAAATCATTCCGAAATCTCTCAATTTCGCGCGTCGAAATCAACTTACCATCGTAAAAAATTTGCTTGATTTCTTCAATATTTGCCAAATTATTTAGTAGAGGCTGTACCACTCCGCTAGCAACTTGAATTGCCAAATTTTCTAATAAAGCTTCAGCTCGCTGCATTGCTTCCGGGCTGCCAGCGACACAAGAAATATTGTCAACTGTTAGAGGAATTTCAAATAGCAAATGTGCAAACAAATCAACTGTCATCGGTATTTTGTCAAGGATTTGTGCTGCAACTACATCAGCATCTGCCAGCAGCATCGGCACAATTTCTACGCCGCTGCCTGCCAAGAGATAACCAGCGCTTTCTCCTTGACTTTCTGCAACTTTCAAGCTTGTTTGACTGCCATCAAAAACCAGATTTTCTCCCGTTGGCAATGTATAGTATCTGCCAAAAAAATCTATGATTGTCGCCTCCCACAAATCCCGTAAAATAGCAGGCATTTTTTGCGACAATTGAGTTTCCTGCACTTGCGAAAAGCGCAATTCCTCCAGCAAATCCTTTAACTTCCGCAGGATGGAACTCATCAATTCACGCTTTTTGGGCGATCGCAAAATATCGATTTCCAAAGGCAAGCCAGTCAAATTCACCAAATCAAACTGCCATTTAGCTGCCGCCGAGTCAAACAAGCTACCTTGCCAATTAGTTGCAACCACCAAAGATTCAGTCAAAACTTGGGAATTCGCTAATTGCAATTGAGAATTATTTAACAAATTCTCGCCTCTAATTTCTTCTTTCTCCCCTCTGCCTTCTCCCCTCTCCCTTCTGCCTTCTCCCCTCTTCCCTCTTCCTTCTTCCTTCTTCCTTCTTCCTTCTTCCTTCTCCCCTTTTCCTTCAAATAATAACTGACTGACAATCCAGCGAGCAGCCAGCAATTCTCTGCGGCGCCCGCTGAGTACAACCCCATCTAAAATAGAGGGCAAATCTGTCGGAGCTGCCGCTTTAATCTCTTGCAAATCAGCTTGGACAACCGCCAAAGTTGCATCTATTTCCCGTAGTCCAGACTGACAAAAATAAGCCAGCATTTTTTTGTGTACTGGCGTATCAACTGTAGAATTATCTGCATTTTTATCTGCAATTACTGCGGAGTTTTCTACTGTTTGAACAACCGCTGCATTTAGTTCTATTTCCGGGTTAGTGCCCGCATCCGTCGCCCAATAAGTGCGACCAGATGCCACCGCGCGAATAGCCTCGATTGTCAGGGAAATATCTCTACCTTTAGGACAATAGCCATTCGCGCCCGCCGCCTGTACATCCGCCAACAGATCGGGTGTCAGCGGCCCGCCTAGCAGCAACAGGGGCAGGTTGGGGTACAAACTTTTGAGTTCGCGACAAAAAGCCAGGGCCTCTGTTTGGCCCGATCGCAAATTTAAAGTCTCAACAGCCAGAATTACCAAATCTGCAGGCTTCTTGGCAGATCCAGAGCCGATAGAGCGAGCTTCTAGAACCCGCAAAGCCTCGGTTGCCGTTGAAACCTCTGCAACAACTTGCAAGTCTGGATACTGCTCGCAAGCAACTCGCAGCCCCAGCCGGAAAATGGGGTCGCCCTCGATCGTCAGCACTTGGAAATTACTCACTTGATTTTAGATTTGAGATTTTAGAGACCGATCGCGCGAAAACCCAATTACTCCGGGAGCAAATTAGCATCAGGAGGCCCAGCCGATTCAGGAATCGAGGGCGGCGCGGGTTCCGGAGCCGGAGCCGGAGGAGCAGCAGGCTCCGGAGCCGGAGCTGGGGCTTCTTGTCTGGCCGGCGGATAGTAAGGTTCCGGCTCTCTCGCGGGCGGATTGTAAGGTTCCGGTTCCGGCTCTCTAGCAGGCGGATAGTAAGGTTCCGGCTCTCTCGCAGGCGGATAGTAAGGTTCGGGAGCCGGGGCCTCTTGTCTCGCAGGCGGATAGTAAGGCTCTGGCTCTGGCGCGTACTCCTCCTGTCGCGGAGCTGGCGCGTACTCCTCCTGTCGCGGAGCTGGCGCGTACTCCTCCTGTCGAGGAGCTGGCGCATACTCCTCTGCAGGAGCCGGCGCGTAATCGCGAGCGGGTTCCGGCGGCGGTGCACTGTTGGCTCTAAGTTCAGCACTCCAGCGCCCGATCGCACTTGCCGCCTCTGAATACAGCGCCCTACCGTAACCGATTTGGGAAGCCGTATCGATCGCCGCTCCTAGACTGCCTTGAGACGCCAATTCCGCAGCTCGATCGAGAATCGGTCGGTCTTGAGCAACTTGCAGTTCGCTCACCCACTGATAGACATTATCTTGAGCTTTCGCGTACAAAGTCCTACCGCTCTTAATTTGCGAAGCTTTTTCAATAGCAGCACTAAGTTTTCCTTGCTTCGCCAGGGCGATCGCTTCATCCAAAAAAGGCTGATCTTGAATAACTTCTATGCGTTTCGTCCACTGAGCCAAGAGAGTTTGCGCTTCTATCCTGCGGGGGCGGTTTTGAGCAACCAGGACTAACTGAGCCATACCGCCCTTGAGTCCTTCAACCGTCTGCGCTTGGGCCAACTGCTTCGCCAGAGTCAGAAAAGATTGGTCTTCGATCCGCTGAATTTCCCGACGCCAAGCAGCCACCAAAGTTTGAGCGTGAATCCGCCGCGGTTGCTTAATTCCGATGGTTTGCGCTTGCTCGATCGCGAGTCCAAACGTCCCTATCTGACCGAAACTAGCGATCGTACTCGCCACTTGTAGCCGCAGCAAATCTTGAAACTGCACCTGTAAAGTTTCAATTTGAACTTGAGCTTGCTTGTACAGAGGGCGACCCGGAGCTATTTGGCTAGCAGCCCCCTGCCCTTCGAGCAAGCTAAAAATGTGTTGTGGCAGCGGAGTTGATATCGACTGGTTCCACGTCACTGCCTGAGCCCTACCCAACTGCATCAAATCTTGAGCTTCCGCAAACAGTAGCGAATCCTGCGGCACAACAGAAGCAGCCTCGATCGCCCCCGGCAAATCTTTCGCCTCCAACCGCTTAGTAGCCATTGCCAGCAAAGTCCGACTCCAGCCCTCAATTTCCTTCTCAGCTTTAGCGCGGGCAAAAAGCTGCGAGTCTATTTTACGAGCCAGGACGATCGCCTCAGCGAACTTTTGCGGAGTTTCGTCCTTCGCCAAATCTCTAGCCTCTTGCAAGCGCTGCCAGCCGTTTCTTTCCAAAGAAATCTGCTGGATCAGCTCGTTGTAACGCTTCTGACTCCAGAAAATATTTTCCAGCTTAAATAGAGCTTGAGCATAATCCCAGGCTTTCCTTAAATCCTCACTTTTCAAAGCTGCTAGGGCTGTATCGTAGAGTTTTTGGCCCTCCTGCCAATTTTTTTCCCAAGCAGTAACAGCCTCTTCTACCTCGGGGTAAGACGGACTGGTTTTCGGAATTTTCGCCACAATCTCCAGGGCGCCTTTCAAATCGCCCTTCTCAATTTTTGCCCTGGCAAATCCCAGAATGGCTTTCGACCATTCCCCTATCAAATGTTGACCCTGCGAGTATAGCGGATGTTCTTTTGGCCAAGCCTGCACCAGTGCCATTGCCGATTCTAGCTGTTCCAGCTTGCCCGACTTAGCAGCTTGTTGAGCGCAGTAAAGTCGCTCTCCATCCGCCGCCAGTGGCGACAGTTGCTCGCAATTGGGCGGCGGCGGCATCGTCAGCAACCACAGAAATGCAGCGGCACCTGTTACTCCAAATCCCACCAGGAGACTCAGCCAGATAAGCTGCCACTGCCAAAAAGTTCTTTTTCCCTCGGTCGGCTGCGCCGTTACTGAGGAACTCGCATCACCTGTCGCCTCTGCACTGAACTGTGCCGTCGGTTTGGGGGATGGGTTGTATTGCGGTGGTATGTGGAATTGGTCAGATTGTCGTCTCGCCATTACTTCAGCCTGTCCTGTAATGCGCACTCTTCACGTGACACTCCCACATCAAATCATAGATTGTGATGTGGGCTTCTAACTCCTGTCAAGGAGATCGAGAACTTCCTTCAAGGTACTGGCAATCTTTCCCTCTACGGCGTTTTATAGTGAGGTTTGTGTCTGGCCCCACTGGTTGCTTCCGAGTATTTTAGGCTCTCGAAGCACGTAAATCATACCAGTTATCACACAATTATTGACAGAACCCGGGGCCGTTTAGCAGAAAAAACAGTATAAAGCCCCGTCAGTCGAGCAATTTTAGATTTTAGATTTTAGATTTTAGATTTTAGAATTGACTCTGCACATGAATTGTGAGAGCGATTAAACTAAGGTCTAATATTAAATCCGGATCAGAAATTCCCTTATCAGACTCAGCGGTTTCAACCGCAACCACACAAACTTTCGTCTCCTCCAAGCCGATTAAAAAATCAAGGGGACACTACAGCCGGATTTGGTTTACACTTTTACGTGTAGCCGGTAGAACTGATTTTTTGGTTTAGTCGTAAATTTTATTCCCGATCGCCAAACTTGTCGATCAAGTTTCATTTTTCTGTTTTCATTTTTTTTCTACTGTGCCGAATTCCGGTGGGCCACGGCAAAAAAACCGATCAAACCGAGCTAAATACTTGAATCATTTTATACGACCGATCAGCCCAGTACAAATATCGGTTTTGCTTCCCACAGCCGCTGCTTTATCCGTTACGAAGCCTTGGGCGTATCGCTGACAGTCGATGCTTGCGTAGCGGACTCTGCCGAGCGATATCCGTAGAAATCTATCCGGTAGTCTACAATTTTGACACCCGTTTGCTCTTGGATTAGCTCGATCAAGTCGATCGGCAGTTCCACATGAACGTCCAGAATCTGAGCCGTATCAAGACAATTGACGTGAGAGTGAGAGTCGCTGACATTGCCGTACAAGCGTCCCTCCGAGCGTTCTATGCACTCAATAATCCCTGCTCTCGACAAAGCTTCTAGATTTTGATACACAGAAGTATGCCCGATCGAATGCGATTGTTTGTTGAGGCGATCGTAAATTTCGCGAGCCGAGAGGTGTTCTTTTGCCTCCCACAAAAGTTCTAGAATAAATCGACGCTGGCGGCTCAAGCGCATTCCCATCGCCTGACAGCGGTTTAAAGCATCTTCTAATGAACTAATTGGTTTCACAGCTACCGCCTTATAAAGCCTGCTCGATTTTTAATTCTGGTACAATATTGCACGCCTACATATTCACTAATTCTAACGCAGGCTTGCCCAACAGTAGAAGGTAGAGGGCAAAAATATCGAGTGAGTGAATTTTTTCGAGTTACTGCTCAACGAGCGGCTGCCAGCACCCACCAGAAAATTATCCGCCTCACAAATATTGCTTTGATTCTATCTTCTACTGCAACACCTCCTAGTTCGAGGATTTGATGGCGTTAACCAGTAACTTGGCGATTTCCGAGAGTTGCTTTTTGTTGAAAGTTTTGAGCAAAAGCTTGACTACGGCCTTCGGTTCGGCGGGAAGTGCGACTTGCTTCGACGCTGCGGCTGGGGCTACTGGGTCTGCTGGGGCTGCTGGTTTTGGGCTTGCTGCCAAAAGTAGCAAATTTTTACTCGGAACGATCGCCTTGACTTTCCCCACTTGTACTAAATCGCCAGCTTCCTTGAGTTCTTTGATAATCAGCGGAGCTAAGACTTTATAAGAGTTTTTGGGATTAACGATCGCCGCTCTAGCGGTTTTAACTAAATTTTGCCAAGTCTCAATTTTACCTCCCAACTTATAGAGGCGAACGCACACAGCCGTCAACTCAGAGCGACTAGCAGGCGATTCTTTCTGCTTGAACACCTGCAACATTTCTTTGAGTAAAGTCATCACTTCAACAGCAAAATTCGCCGGCACAGCGCCCGCTGTTGCAGCGGCGGGGGCACCAGACCCAGCAGCCTGCACTTTGCCCGACGCCAATTTATTGAGGTGAGTTTCCAGTTGAGCAAAAACAGGCATCACCTGCTGCACAAGTTTTTCTCCCTCCTCATTCCTCAAGCCGAAAGGCCCCTCCAGTCGCCCCAGCAAGTCCTTAAGCGTATCAACTCCCTTTAAAAATAGGGATTCTGCCGTTTGGTCAACCTGCTTGACGGGCCCGTCCTTGAGCACCTTAAAACAATCTTCCAAGCGGTGAGAGGTTGTTTTAATACTATCTAAGCCAAGCATAGCCGCCCCTCCTTTCACGGAATGGGCGGCTCGAAACATCTCTTGGACGCTTTCGGGGTCTTTCATCGTGGACTTTAAATCCACTAAACCATTTTCTAGAGTATCGAGGTGCTCCTTAGCCTCCTCTATAAACAAACGCATAATTCGGTCTTGCTGATCTGACACGACAGTCCTCCTAACAATCTGTGCACCCTCCAGAAAGCACCCTCTTCGCGGGAGAAAACACGACTCCTGCCAAAAGTCGGAACCTCCCATGCAAAACATTCTAGCCTGCCTCAGCTAGCAGACTCAAAATACTGTTGTCAGGGCAATCTTAGCTCTAAAACTGGTGCGGTGGAGATTGAGGCTAGAGTTCTGAGGGAGTATCTGGAGCGATTTCAATGCCCATTCCTTGTTTCATCATCTGCTGATTCGTAATCAAGTCGTTTAACTCCTTGACTTCGACGCCGATGTCTTGGCAAGCCTTTTTTAGTTCCCGCTCGAAGGTGCTGAGGTCGCCTCCGTAGCCACAAAGCTTCGCGGCGGTGGCGATTCCTTGTTGGGCGTTAGCTTTGGCGCAGTCGATCAATTCAATTCCTTTGAGGGGTTGGGAGGATGCCATAATTTCAAGCCACAATTTATCTTTTCTCCCACTGTACCTAGAAGGTTGAGGTCGATCGATCTATCGAAAGGCATGAAAAAGCCTGTCTGTACTGAGTGTTGCCAATTCATAGCTATTTGTATGGGATTTCCGGGCCAGATAGCAGTAGTTGGGATTTTCTAACCCCCATATTCCCCGCAGAAACCAGGTTTTTGCGTAAGTCCTAATTTTTGTTGCGAAGTCGAAGTCATTACGAGTATGATTTAAGTACAAGCAAAAAAGAGACCCGCCATGAGGATAGAAGAAATTCCCCTCAACCAGATTCGCCGCCCCCTGCCGCGAGTCAACGACCAAACCAAAGTAGCCGCCCTCATGGAATCCATCCGCGAGGTAGGTTTAAACGAACCCATCGATGTGCTAGAAGTAGATGGAAACTATTACGGATTTTCCGGCTGCCACCGCTACGAAGCTTGCCAGCGTCTCGGTTTAGAAACTATCCGCTGTAAAGTACGCCGAGCTACCCGTGCGGTGTTGCAGATGCACTTAGCCTGAGCCTCTCAATAGAAATTCACGACAGGCAAACATTCGATCGCCCAAACCTTTCTAAGATATTTGATCGACAATCACTAATAACAAGCTAAAAACCTATGACTACCAACAACCACAAACAACATCTTTACCCTACCCGCATCGATATCTCAGCAGCCACCCGCTCTCAAGTAGTCGGGCTGCTCAACGCCACGCTGGCAACGACTCTGGACTTAAAAACTCAAGTCAAGCAAGCTCACTGGAACGTTAAAGGCATGGACTTCTACCAGTTGCACTTGCTATTTGACGAAATGGCAACAGAACTCGAAGAATACATCGATTTGGTTGCCGAACGGGTCACAGCTTTGGGCGGTTTGGCTGTAGGAACAGCCCGCACAGCCGCTGCAGATTCGATTTTGCCAGAATTTCCTTTCGACATTTTAGACGGGAAAGAATATGTGACGGCTTTGGCCGATCGCTACGCACCCTACGCCCAACACTTGCGAGTCGCCATCGGCAAAGCAGACGAACTCGGCGATGCCGATACAGCGGATCTCTACACCGAAATTTCGCGGACAATTGACAAGCGTTTGTGGTTCCTAGAAGCGCATTTGCAAGGTTCTGCGACAACTGCAACAGCCACCGCCGAAAAAGTTGCCGTCAAATAGCCACAAAAAAAGTTGTGGGGTGGGCGTCCGAGCCCGCCCCACAGATGTATTTCCTTAAGGCTCGTGACAGTTTACGATCGAGAATATGTCCATTTAGTGAACAAACCTGACGGTCAACTGAGTACAGTTAGACCGCAGGCTTCTTTTTCCTTTTTTTCAAAGGCTTTTTATAGTGAGGTAGTTCCACCCCCACTTGCTAATATAGTATCAGAGTATTTCCCGATCATCTTGGGGTATAAAAGAATAATTGTCGGTTTCGGTACCGAAACCCGACGAGCCTTTCATCCCAAGGAGTAATTCCCAACGGGGTACGGGGCACAGCGCTCTGATTAATCCCCTCTAAATATACGCCCGGGACTTCCCGGCTAATAGTTAATTTGGATGAGTTTTTCGTGACTGCCAATATTCCAGATTATGCTCCTCAAATGCAACGCCTGATGGAACAGGCGGGGCTTTCGAGCGATCGAGAACTCAGCAAAAAAGCAGGAGTTTCCGACATCCAGCTAAGTCGCCTGCGTCGCGGCTTAGCTTTGCAAACCCGAGCCGACATCCTGCTCAAAATTAGTCAAGCTTTGCAAATTTCCTTAACCGAACTGCTCGCAACCTTGGCGCCAAACTATGTAGAGTTAGAACAGGCACCACCGAGTGCCCTAGAACAAGAATATCAGCGCCTGCAAGCTTCGATCGAACAGCAGCGAGAATCTTTGATGCAAGAATTCCAGCTATCTAGCGTGCAAATTTTAGAATCTTGGATGTTGCAGTGGCCAACTGCAGCAAGCAAAGCTCAGGAAAATCACAACTTGCGGGCTCAGAAACTACTGCCCCTGCTGCGGCCCGTCGAGCAGTTATTAGAGCATTGGGGAGTGGAGTCGATCGCCCCAGTCGGAGCCGAGATTCCCTACAACCCCCAACAGCACCAGCTCATGGAAGGAACAGCCGATCCCGGAGAACCCGTCAAAGTCCGCTACACAGGCTACAGACAAGGCGAAAAACTGCTCTACCGCGCCAAAGTTAGCCCAGTTTGATTAATACCAGAAGGCCTTCGGCAGGACAAAGATTGTCCCTATCTTAAAATTCACTCCCGGCGAAGGGCTGCGACTCTGAGCAGCGTTACGATCCGCGACGAGCACCATCTTTTGCACTCAAAACTATTCTCCCGCTCTCAGGCTCTGGTGCTTTCCCCCTCTCTTATTTGGATCAGAGTCCATCTCGCAGCTATACTAGCCTAGTCTGGCTAGAAATTCTGACATTCCCACCGCAAAATATGAGTCCTGTAGTTAAAATTATTCAGCCCTCTGGCATTTTAGACGGCACCAAGGCAAGTCAATTCCGCCAAGAGATTAGCGACCTAGTGGAAGCGGGAGCCGATGTGGTATTGATAGACTTCACTGATGTGACATTTATGGATAGTTCTGGTTTGGGCGCTTTAGTCTTGGCGCTCAAAACAGTCCGGGCCGCTGGGAGTCAATTAGTTGTCTGTTCTATCAACGAGCAAATCCGCATCTTATTTGAACTCACCAGCATGGATCGAGTTTTCGAGATATTTCCGACCCGCGATGCTTTTAATAGCAAAATTCTCTCAACTAACTAAATCTTTTGGCTGCTGCCTTCTTGCTATTTTGTCGCAGATGCGCTGCAAGAAATCAGCTAGCCAAAGTTTACCTTGAGTAAAGACCAATCATCATCAAAAACTGCTTTAGCGTTCAACTTTTGAATGTAGTTCAAAACCAGCTCTAACTGGTCGGCACTTGCACCGTTGTAAGCTGCTAACAAATCTACGAAAGGGTCAAGCCCCCAGATATTGCCGTCAGGTTGGTGGATCTCGTATACCCCGTCGCTAAAGATGTAGAGAGTGCTCAAATCCTCGACATCGCAGCAATTATCGACATAGGGGGCGTCGGGGAACATTCCGACCGGCATTCCGGGGGTTTTTAATCGCTGGATTTTAGCAGTGCTCGCAGGCGACTGGGAAATCAACACGGCCGGTGGATGGCCGGCGCTGGCATAAACTAGCTGGCGAGAAATGCGGTTGTAAACGCCGTACCAGATGGTGAAATACTTGTCATTTTGGTAGCTCATCTGGAAGGTGGTGTTCAGGGCGCGCAAAACGTCGCTGGGTTTGTAATAGTCAATGTTGGGCAGAGTGCGCGATCGCAGCAGATTCAGCACGGCCACCGAAGGCAGCGCCGCCCGCAAACCGTGACCGGCTACGTCGAGCAAGTAAATTGCCAAATAATCGCCATCTAGCCAGTTGTAGTCGAAGCAATCTCCCCCCAACTGCCGGGAAGGAATGAATTTTGCCTCGATGCTGAAAGGTTCCGTCATCGGATCTGGCAACAGTGATTGCACGTACTCCGCCGCCTCAGCTAACTCTGCTTCCAGATTTTGCTTGGCAATTTTTAAATCTCGGCTGAGTTGGTGCAGCCGCAATCCGGCGCGTACTCTCGCCTGTAACTCGTTGAGTTCGATCGGCTTTGAGATAAAATCGTCGGCACCGGCGTCGAGGCCTTTGACTCGATCGGCGATCGAACCCAAAGAAGTCAACAAAAAGAATTGTGTAGTTGACAGATCCGGATCTGCCTTAACTCGACGGCAGACATCGATGCCGGTCAAGCGCGGCATGATCCAATCGCAAATTATCAGGGCCGGACGCAATTTTTGCGCCTGGGCTACACCGTCTTCGCCATTGCTTGCTACTGTTACTTCGTAACCCTGTTTTTTCAGGGTTCTTCTCAGCAGTTCTTGAACAGCCGTATCATCGTCAATAACCAGAATTTGAAACATGGGCACTTAGGTACTACAAGTTTTTCAAGGTCTGGGGGTCATTTAAAATATATCCTGTCAGCGCCCTTGTCTGAGATTGAGTATAGTTTATTGACATCGCTTTCGAGGTAATTGCTTTTGAGGGCGGGTCGTTGAGTTCAATTTACGTTAAAATTTGATGGAAATTTGGCGCGATCGAACTTCACTCAGTTTATACTCAGAATATAAATTTTTATAGACTTTTATTTGCCACAGGCGCTGGTTGACATAAAAATGCTATTTATGGTATAGTCACCAACCGATTAGTGGATTAGACATTTATCCACGGCCCACCAAAGCTAGTATCCTCAAACTACCATTCAATTTTGCCGCCGTTATACTTTGTCTCGTTGTATTTTATAGGGTTGTATTTTGTCTCGTTGTATTTTGCCCACCGGCCGATGAAGAACTTCTGTGGTGAGCGTGATTGAATTAAAGGGTAAGGGTTCCGAAAAGTTGCCGATGCTAAAAAAAGCGGATATTCAAGTCAATACAGGTCTGAATGGATTAAGCTGGGTTTTGTCGTGGTTTGCACAATTGTACGACTCGCGAATTCCTACAAGTGTGTGGATAAGGTGTCAGTTGGCTTTGGCTGAGGGCTTTACGAATGCGGTGCGTCACGCCCACAAGGGCAAACCAGCGGATTTGCCTGTTGACATTCAGGTGGCTGTGTTCGCTGAATCTTTAGAGATTAAAATTTGGGACTCGGGCGATCCGTTTGATTTAGAGAAAAAAATCAAAGATATTTCGGAAAAAGTCGATGTTCACTCTCCGGGCGGGCGGGGCCTAAAATTAATCAAAGACATCGCAGACAGTATTAGTTACGAGAGAACGGCTGATGGACGGAACTGTTTGTCGATCGTCAAAAATTATTCGTCCTGTATCGACGATCGAAAATAACACTAATGTTTTTAGCGGGTAAGGGTTGATCGCTACCCTCAACCGTTCCTTAAGAACCCTGCGTGACTCTTAAGCTGCGTAGCAGTTGATTATATTTTGATTTGACGGCTTCCCTAGATACTGGCAATTCCCATAGCATCCGTATTTCCGGTTATTCCGTACTTAGTGTGCTAAAACATTATGGCACTGCCGTCCGAAGCAGATTAACTCGCAAATGAGGTAATCTCGGTGAGAGTCCCTATTAGCCTAGATTTTCTCAAACGGTTCACAGGCGGGGATGAGGCAGAAGTCTGATTTTTTATTTGGGCAAATTAGTTGGCTTCTAATCTGGGTAAGATTAACGAGAGAGCGGATTCGCTGGAGAACCAATGCGAAAAAGGATCGTAAAAACATTATCATTCAATAATAAACGATTCCCGAAAACATCATCACCATAATCATATTGGTTATTTTGCCAATTGAGGGATAGGGTGGGACTGTTATACTTATTTTCCAGTTGCCAACTTACACTCGCACCGTAGAGAGAGCGAGTGGAGTTTTTATCGATGGGGGCGATATAACCAGACAGAGTGAGAGTGCTTAGAGGACGGATGGTTAACTCAGCCAGTAAGCGATCGTCGTAGGAATTGGGTAGGATATCACCAAAATAGTTGGTCAAACCCAGAGAAAAAATTCCCCAATTCAGGCGAGCACTAACGGCAACTTCACTAGCTGGTGAAATACTAAGTACATCACCAATTTTTGTTTCTCGATCGAGAGCATAATTGAAGCCAGTTGATAAGGTTAAGTTTGCCCGCCTACTGAAGCGAAAGGTTTTGGCGACACTCCCCCAAAGTTGGCTGTAATAATCGCGATCGGGGTTGAGATAACCAATTGCACCGCCGCGAAAACTCCAATTGTTTAGCGTGTTTCTCGTGTAATCAGCACCGAGGTAGAGTTTGGGCTTTTCTGAAGCAATCACACCCGTATAGTATCGCAGGATATCTTCGCCTCCTGTCCAGTTTCCGGTAAAGCTGAGATGAGGATAGTAAGAGCTTTTTTCCCCATAGATACTTTCTCTAACAAAGTTGACATCTTGCTGTAAAAAGCTTAAATAAACTTGGGCATAAAAATTCTGCAAATTTGCCGTAGAATACTGATTTTGGTTAACCGCAGAGGATAACTGTACATTGGTATTTGCTCCACCTTCTGCACCAGCATTCACAAGGGTGACTTGTGGCCCTGTTGGATCGTAAAAGATTCGACCATCTTCAATATTGCGATCGATCACGGGAGAAAGACCGAGCCAAAGGCTGTTATAATTTGCTCTAGGAACTTGATTTAAGCTGGTGACATTAGGCGTTAAACTTTCTGCGCGTCCGAGTCCGGCGGAATAGATCGTAAAACTATTGCTGGGTAAACGAGTATTATTAGCCGCTAAAAATAAGTTGCGGTTGATATTAGTATTAACGGGATTTTTACTGCCTTGTAGGTCAGGAATGACATCGGGTAAAATTTGCGCCCCCGCTTGAATAGCCGTATTGAGCCAGCGATTTTCATCATCAACAAAGAGAGTAAAGCCTCGAATAGTCCGCCCTAAAACGGCTTCTCGATCATTGGCTTTAACAACTTGACGAACTCGGGAAACAGTACCTGCAATCGTATAATCAATTTCTTCTTTTCTCTCAACTTTTGTTTTTTGGGATTGGCTGTTTCCCGGATAAGCCCCCGAATTGGGAAAATAAAAATCGACGCCAATCGGTTGACTGCTGGTTCCCCCTTGAAAGCCTGGAAGCTGCATAAAAGCCAAAGTTTCCGGTTTGACAACCTCCCCAACCTGAGACGTTTGAAAGACGCGGGTAGGTACGAAAAATTCGGGATCTATACTATTGCGATCGATAACTAAACCTGGGGTATAAGTACATTGTTGGTCACTGGGAGTATTGGGAAAAATACAAGCCGCCGTTAAACTCATTTGAATTTCTAACCCCGTCATGGTTTGGGGTGCGGTAGTTGTGGTTGTAATTGTTCGTTCTAGGGGAACAGTCCGCAGTTGCAAATAAGTGCCTTTTTGGTCTACTCTATAAATATTATTTCGGCTTAAGCTTTCACTGACTCGACTGTTAAGTTTGAGAGTGCCATTAAAAAAAATATCGCTGTCTGTGGTGTCAGCAAAAGTTTGGAAACCACTAAACTCCCATTCAGTTAGATGGCTGATGGGAATGTCATTGAGAAGTAAATTGGTCGTAAAGGGGCTAATTTTTTCGTCTGGAGCGATTCGAGGTGGAATAATGTAATCGGGGTCAGTAGATGGCGCAGAAGGTTGGGGCAATCCGTTAGGATTATTAGTTGATGGGGGTTTTGTGGGTTCAGGTTCAGAGGCTAAATTTGGGGATGAGGGTTCCAAGTCTGTAGCATAAGTAGACCAGTTGGGTGTTTCTGATAAAGAGGTGGCTTCTGGAAGGTCGGAAACACTTGGAGCGCTTCGAGATGGAATAATGTAATCGGGGTCAGTAGATGGCGCAGAAGGTTGGGGCAATCCGTTAGGATTATTAGTTGATTGGGGTTCTGTGGGTTCAGGTTCAGAGGCTAAATTTGGGGAGGAGGGTTCCTGGTTTGTAGGATAAGTAAACCTGTTGGGTGTTTCTGATAAAGGGGTGGTTTCTGGAAGGTCGGAAATACTCGCAGCAGAGGAATCGAGTTGATGGGATGTGTCGAGTAAATTGGTGCTTGTTTCTGCTATAGCTGGGGTTGAGTAAGCGATGCTCAGGAGAGTCAAACCGACGAGAATACTACCATTGTATGCTGTTGAGAGGAGCGCAGTAGGGTTAACGATAAATTTTAGCAAGTTAATTATCATTAGAAGCGCGGCAAGTAGGGATTAAATATATGAGTTAATACAGTGATTCAACTCGGAGATCCTGATGATTTAATAACAATTCAATTTCTGGCTTTAATATTGTTATCTATAGCGCGTCTAAATCATTAGTACAAATATGTAGGGGTAGCGCCCCGTGCAAACCCCTACGGATCGGGGCAACCACGGGGGGTTGGCCCCTACAAGAATTACACAATTTATTTAGGCTCGCTAAAGATGCAATAAAAAATATTTATTGGGATAAATGTTGTGAATTTTTGATAATTATAAAATTAAAATCAAGGGTGCGCTAACGGAAGTTAACGCACCTGATAATTTCAGGATTAAGACAATTCGACAGGTGCGATCGCGATAAAATCATCCACCCCAATCAAGGCGGAATTCGTGTTAACTAAAGAAGCGAGGGTGACTCCGGTTGATGCAATTTTAATTAAGGTGGAAGTGCCGCTTTGGGCAATCTGTAAAGCACCGAAAGTTAAACCTCCATCTAATCGGATTATGTCTATGCCATCTTCAAACTTGTAGATGGAATCGAGACCCATTCCCGATGCTAGGACAAAGGTATCGCTCCCTGCATCACCGTAAAGCCGATCGCTCCCTGCACCGCCATTGAGGATATCATTTCCATCACCCCCATAGAGAATGTCATCACCGTCACCACCGAGGAGTTCGTCGTTACCCGCATCACCGTAAAGCCGATCGCTGCCATTACCCCCCAACAGCACATCGTTATCATTGCCACCGTAGGCAATATCGTCGCCGTCGCCGCCATTGATGGTATCGTTTCCGGCATCACCGTAAAGGCGATCGCTACCTGCTAAACCGTCGATTTTGTCACCAGCCGCAGTACCGCGCAGAATGTCGTTATTGGGTGTACCGGAGATCGTCTTGTTGATCGTCTCATCGATATCATTAATATTAACCACCAAGTCCTTCTCGTAAGGCAGTTTTCCAGCATCGGTAGTGCGAACACGGATGTTGTAAGTTGACTTGGTTTCATAGTCGGGGGAATCCTTGATTTTCAGTTGGGCGCCGTCAATGATAAAGGCATTGTTATCTTTGTAGCCTTCTACCAAGCTGTAAGTAAATTTATCGCCCTCATCGGGGTCGGTGGTGCTGAAGGTTCCAACCAAGGTGTTAGCGGGTACGTTTTCAGGGATGCTGGTCTTGTCGAGACTGATATCGGTAGGAGCGCTATTAGAAGGAACATTTAACCAAACTTGATTCTGCATCCACGGAGCAACAGTAACAGCATCAAGGCGTCCATCTCCATTTACATCCCCTAAACCTACACCATTAGACCGCGACCCAAATGAATTTCCTGGGGAGAAAGTACCATCAACTTGTCCTAACCAAACTTGATTCCCCTCCCAACCACCAACAGTAACAGCATCGAGGCGTCCATCTCTATTTACATCCCCTAAACTTACACCCTGAGACCCATATCCAAAGGAATTTCCTGGGGAGAAAGTACCATCAACTTGTCCTAACCAAACTTGATTCCCCTCCCAACCACCAACAGTAACAGC